>JBAXMU010000009.1:0-35085 GCA_037134155.1 Actinomycetes bacterium | reverse complement strand
GCCAGGATCAAACTCTCCATAGAAAGTTGTGATCTGGCAAAAAACAAAACTAGCTATTGCTATTTTTTGTTTTACCAATTGTTTCTGTTTTGTAATGATCTCAAAAAGAGAAAATACAAAGGAATTTTGGCCTGTAATAAACAACTTCCATTTGCATGAAAGCAGCATAAAACAAGCCGATTGGCATTGATTGTGCACATTGTTGAGTTCTCAAGGTACGTACGCGCACCAGTCGCAATCTCGAAAGACCGTAACTAGGGCAGACTGAGTAACTTAGTGCAGTGATCATCTTCCGGTCAACTTGCGTTAACCAGCGTAGAAACTGCTTGGGTTAATCAGGTGTCGCCGCACGGCCTTAAAAGTCCGTTTCGCGAGCGAGGGAGAAAGATAACCCGGGATAGCCCCTAGGGTCAAATCGGGCAAATCAGACCATTTTGACCCTCAGCTACCCAATCCAAGCCTCGTCGAAATAGGTGCAAAATGCGAAAAGTGCCCTGAAACCATTGATTTATAGGGGTTTCAGGGCACTACTGGATAATTACAAGTTTGTTATTTAGATGATTTCAACCGCCGCGAGGTCCCGTTTTCCCTTCCGAAGGAGCAGGAAGCGTGAATGAATTAGATCACTTTCAGAAGGTGCGAACTCCTCCCCCGAGATCTTCTGATTATTGAGGTAGGCACCTCCCTCTTTCACGATGCGACGTGCAGCAGATTTTGAATCAACAACACCGGCAGCAACTAAGAGATCAACCCATGTTGGAAATGCTTCACCCTTTGCAATCGTTGTACGCGGCAATTGCGAGAGTGCCGATTCCAGTGTCTTCTGATCAAGTTCGAAGATATCGCCTTGACCAAAGAGCGCCTTTGCAGCCGCTTGTGCATTCGCGCACTCTTGCGGACCATGCACCAACGTTGTGAGTTCTTCCGCAAGTGCGCGATGTGCAACGCGGGCGCCTGGATTTTCCTTCAATTCAACGAAGAGCGCTTCCAATTCTTCACGGCTCTTAAATGAAAAGGTCTTTAAGAATCTTTCAACATCTGCATCATCTGTGCCGATCCAATATTGATAGAAGGCATAAGGAGATGTCATCTCTGGATCGAGCCAGACACTTCCGCCTGCAGTCTTGCCAAATTTTGTGCCATCAGCTTTCTGCAACAAAGGAATAGTAAGTGCGTGCGCCGATCCTGATTCGGCGCGACGAATCAGATCAAGTCCTGCAGTGATATTTCCCCACTGATCACTGCCACCTAATTGGAGAATACAGTTGTATCGACGATAGAGCTCAAGGAAGTCAAAGGACTGAAGTACTTGATACGAGAACTCGGTATACGAGATTCCGCCACCTTCAAGACGCGATGACACTGAATCTTTCGTGAGCATTTGATTGACGCTGAAGTGCTTACCGATATCGCGAAGGAATTCGATCGCTGTGACATTCTTCGTCCAGTCAAGGTTATTAACTAAGGTCGCAGCATTACTTCCTTCAAAGGTGAGGAAGCGTTCGAGCTGCTTGCGGATGCGTGATACCCATTCGGCTACTACTTCATCGCTATTGAGCGAGCGTTCTTCATTGCGACCACTTGGATCTCCTACGAGTCCAGTCGCTCCCCCAACAAGTGGTAGAGGCTTATGGCCGGCTTGCTGGAAGCGGCGCATAACTAGAAGTACAACTAGATTGCCCACATGAAGGCTTGGTGCAGTGGGGTCGAAGCCAAGGTAGAACGAGATCGGGCCTGACTCCATCTCCTTCAGGAGGGCGTCGCGATCAGTTGTCTGCGCTATTAATCCGCGCCATTCGAGGTCTTCTAGAAGTGCGCGGGTCATAGGTTGATCATCTCCAAGAAATCGGATCGTTTGCTATCGAAGAATTCTATGTACTTCTGGTTTCTTGCGTTCAATGAGTGGATCTGCTTTATCAACGATGCAGTAGAAGTACCACCGATGGATGTGCGAGATGCAACAGCACCAGCAGCAGTCAACGTGGCACGAATATCTCCAGTCAGCCGATCATCAACGGAGAGAAGGTCGGCATCGCTGAGTTGATGAACTTCGACTCCCTGAGATTCCGCAAGTCGTACACAACGACCTGAGATCTCGTGCGCTGTTGCAAATGGTGTTCCGCGTTTCGCTAAGAAATCTGCAATCTCAGTTGCAAGAGCATGGCCACTCTCTGCGCCAGCATTCATACGAGGTGCATTGAACTCGGTTGTCTCAACCATTCCTGTGAGGGCTGGGAGAAGAACAAGCAAGGTGTTGACGGAGTCAAAAGTTGGTTCTTTGTCTTCTTGGAGATCGCGGTTGTAAGCAAATGGCAGACCTTTGAGCATCGTGAGAACGCTGGTGAGGTTTCCGACCAGTCGCCCGCTCTTGCCCCGCGCCAATTCTGCGATATCTGGATTCTTCTTCTGTGGCATGATCGAAGATCCGGTTGAGAAGGCATCATCTAAGATCGCCCAACCGAATTCGGTTGTGCTCCACAACGTGTACTCCTCGCCAATGCGCGAGAGATGAATTCCAATATTTGCCATCACAAAGAGCGCTTCGCTCACAAAATCTCGATCGCTCACTGCATCGATGCTGTTCTCATGAACTCCAGCGAAGCCAAGATCTTTCGCAATAGTCTCTGGATGTGGAACGAGAGCTGATCCGGATAACGCACCTGCGCCAAGCGGGGATGAATTATGGCGGCCGAGCCAATCGTGGATTCTGCTCGCATCGCGCAACAGCGCTTGTGAATGCTTTGCCAATTCATGCCCAAAGTTAATCGGCTGGGCGTGTTGAAGGTGGGTAAAACCTGGCGCGATCGCCTCCTTGTACTCGTCCGCCTTAGTAGTGAACTCTTCAATAAGAAGGGTGAGAGCAGCTCCGATAGCGATCATGTGGTCGATCAGGTAGAGCTTGAAATCAGTCACGACGAGGTCGTTGCGCGAGCGGCCAGCTCGGAACGCTCCCCCGAGTTCCCCTAACTTGCCTACGAGCCCGCGCTCGATCGCTGAGTGAACATCTTCATCCGCTGCGATCGGTAGGAACTTTCCGGCCTCAATCTCCTCGCCAAGGGCGATAAGGGCGATCTCAATCTTCTCTGCATCATTAGGAGTGAGCACACCAGCGCCTTCTAGGGCCTTCACGTGGGCAATATTGACCCGAATATCGTAGGCAGCGAGCACCCAATCGAAGTGAATGCTCCGAGAGAGAGCGGCTGCGGACTCCGCTGGTCCTGCACTAAACCTGCCACCCCATAGGGCCATCTACCTGCTCCGCTTCTTCTGGGTCTTCTTCTCTGCTGATTTTACTGGGTCGCCATCAAGTAATGCTGTTAATTCCTTTGCAAGAAGGGCACCACCTGTTGCCGTCTTGGCAACGACCATGACGGTGTCATCGCCTGCAATTGAGCCTATGCCCGAAGCGATCTCGCCAGAAGCGATGGCCTGATCGATCTGACCGGCAAGAAGTTGTGCACCCCCTGGTGGCGTCTTAGCAACGACGAGATTTCCACTCGCGGTAACGCTTAAGAGAAGATTCTTCGATCTCGATGACTGTGATGAGAGCGAAGAAGTTGTACCTCCGAGAATGTATCGGAAACGTCCCGAGCCATCTTTGCCTCGAAGCGCGCCAATCTCAAGGAGATCGCGACTTGCAGTCGTCTGGGTAACTTCAACGCCCTTCTTCTTCAAGGCTTTTACAAGATCCTCTTGCGATGCGATCGTCACACTTTTGATGAGGTCTGCAACGAGTTGCTTGCGAGCAGCTGGGTTCATTGCGATGTACCTTTCTGGATCAAAGCCATTGACTGCGAAAACTTTTTGATGAACTCGCGCACTTGTGCATCCGTGATAGAGAGCGCAGGCGCAATGCGAATCACGCCCTTATTTGGAGCGTTAAGAAGTAGGCCATTATTTTTAGCGACCTCGACCAACGCTGATGCATTGATATCTTCTAAGAGGATGCCAAGAAGCAGGCCCTCTCCCCTAACGGCCAACACTCCATCAATCTTAGATATCTCTTTCTTGATGAGCAGTCCTACTGTCTTTGCTCGACTCAGGAGCTTCTTCTTCTCGATCACCGAGATCGCTGCAAGACCGGCAGCGCAACTCACCGGGTTACCGCCAAAGGTACTTCCATGCTCACCCGGTTTGAAGGCTGGTGCTTGCGGCGTCACAGCAATCATTGCGCCGAGTGGCAATCCGCCACCCAGACCCTTTGCCAAGGTAATGATGTCTGGAGTGATTCCTGAGTACTCATAGCCAAACCACGATCCTGTGCGACCCATTCCTGTTTGAACGGCATCTACGCACATCAAAACGCCATATTGGTCACACAGTTCGCGGATACCCTTGAGGTAATCAGCCGGCGGAACAACCACGCCATTCTCACCTTGAATTGGTTCTACGATCACCATCGCTACCCGACGCGAGATGAGGCGGCGAAGTGAATCGAGATCCCCAAATGGAGCGAATTTCACATCTTTGATGAGTGGCAGGAACGGAAGGCGCTTGGCTTGCTGCCCTGTTAAAGCAAGCGCCCCAGTAGTTCTTCCGTGGAAGCCACCCTCCAACGCAATAATGCGAGTGCGTCCTGTAAGCCGAGAGAGCTTAAGAGCGGCCTCATTCGCTTCGGCGCCAGAGTTACAGAAGAAGACTCGCGCACTCTTCTCGCCAGTAAAGCCGGTGAGCTTTTCGGCCAATTGAAGAACTGGTTCGTGCATATAGAAATTGCTGACATGCGAGAGTTCGCGGATCTGAGTAGACACCGCCTTCACCACACTTGGGTTAGCGTGGCCAAGAACCGTAGTCGCAATGCCGCCCAAGAAATCGAGGTAGCGATTTCCATCTACATCCCATACGACCGAGCCAGAGCCCTTTGCAAGTGAGATGGATGGAGTTCCGTAGTTCAATTGCACAGTCTTATTCCAACGGCCTTGTGCCCGCTCATTCTTTGTCGTCACTGCGTCACCTTCGTTCCACCAACGCCATCAAGGGCGGCTATGAGATTTGCTGGATCTCTACCGTCAATCACGCGGGCAACACGTGCGCCGTGATCTAACGCGTAGAGCGCAGCCTTAGATTTTGGAATCATGCCAGCAGCAAAAGTTGGTTGAAGTGCTCGAAGTTCATCCGCTGAGCACTCATCGATGATGGAAGCTTTATCGGGGTAGTTGCGATAGATCCCTGCGACATCGGTCATAAAGATCACTTGATCGGCTTTGAGTGCGCCGCCAATGGCGCCTGCGGCAAGATCACCGTTGAGATTAAGTCCTTGTCCCGCGGTGTCCACTGCGACTGGAGATAGAACGGGTAGGAAGTTGTTCTCGAGTAAGAGCGAGAGCAAAGTAGGGTCGGCTGAATCGATATCCCCTACGAGTCCAATATCTAATGGTTGGCCATCAACAATCGGCTTCATCACCTTTGCTCGAATTGTTTCTCCATCAGAGGCGGAGAGGCCGACTGCGTTGACGCCAAAGCCAACCAGTTGATTGACGAGCGTGCGACAGACTTTGCCCGCGAGAATCTCTTGGACGACCTCGAAGATCTCCGGAGTTGTTGCGCGGTAGCCACCGACCATCGTGCTCTCAATCCCATGAATGGCCAACTCGGCATCTACCTGCGGTCCGCCACCATGAACAAGCACAACCTTCTCGCCGCTCTTTTGAAAGCTTGCAATCACCTTGAGAATGCCATCTGGCACTCCTGGTTCTGGGAGAGCATGGCCGCCGTATTTGATAACGATCATGATGAGTACGCGCTGTTCTCGTGGACATACATGGCGGTCAGATCATTCGTCCAGATAGTGGCTGACTGCGATCCAGATTTGAGGTCGATAAGAATTTCAATCTCCTTCTCGCTCATCGAAACTTTCGAACGATCCTCGCCCGGGGCGCTGCTGCGACAGACCATGACGCCATTGAGTGAGACATCGATATCGAGTCCATCAAAGCTCGCCTGTGTTGTGCCAATGGCGGCGAGCACACGACCCCAATTGGGATCCTCGCCATGGAGCGCACATTTGAGAAGATTATTACGGGCACATGCTCGGCCCACTTCGACCGCATCGGACTCAGAGCGAGCGTTGACTGTTGTGATCTTTACAATCTTTGAATGCCCTTCGGCATCGGCAATGAGTTCCTTCGCTAAATAATCGGCGCAGTCAAAGAGCATCGAACGCAGATCCTGGGCAGTGATTGCTACTCCAGAGGCACCAGAGCTCATGAAGAGCACAGTGTCATTTGTGGAGGTACATCCATCAGAATCAATGCGATTAAAGGTACGAGAAATGACATCTTCAAAGATCTCTTGGGCCGAATCTGGTAGTACAGCATCGATTGCGATCACACTGAGCATCGTCGCCAAAGACGGTGCGAGCATTCCAGCGCCTTTAGCCATGCCAAAGATTTTCACGCCATTGTTCTGGCTCGAGTATTGCTTTGGATGTGAATCAGTTGTCATGATCGCCGTGGCACATGCCAAGCCAGAATCGCTCGAGAGTTCTTGAGCTGCTTGAGTGATACCTGCAAATATCTTTGCCATCGGCAAGCGCTCACCGATTAGACCGGTTGAACAGACGACAACATCACCTGATGAAAGAGCAAGTACCTCTGCAACTTTCTCAGCGGTCGCATGCGTATCTGCAAAGCCTTCAGAGCCGGTGCAGGCGTTCGCTCCCCCACTATTGAGGATGACTGCAGCGACCTCGTTATCTGCAACCACTTGGCGCGACCAGATTACTGGTGCGGCCACAACACGATTTGAGGTAAAGACGGCGGCGCCAAAGCGTGATGGGCCTTGATTCACAATGAGAGCAAGGTCGGGATTGCCGGAACTCTTGATACCAGCAGAGATTCCTGCGCCCACAAAGCCTTGCGGAAGTGAACTCATGAAGGTGTTCCGATCGCACTCAAAGCTGTGCCCTCTGGCAATCCGCAGATGATATTTGCATTTTGAATCGCTTGAGAGGCGGCGCCCTTGCCGAGGTTGTCGATCGCCGAACTGACGATAAGCCGATTGGTGTGCTCATCAACTGCTACTTGGAGATGAGCTGAATTTGAACCTAGAACTGATGAAGTCTTCGGTAGTTGGCCTTCTGGCAAGAGCGAGACAAATGCTTCATCTGCGTACGCTGCCTCATACGCAGCTCTGACTTCTTTGTAAGTCACTCCAGGCGTTAAACGAGCGGTCACTGTTGCAAGGATGCCACGTGGCATCGGAGCAAGAATTGGTGTGAATGAGATCTTTACTTCGCCATCGCCAATCGCAGCGAGGTTCTCTTCAATCTCAGGAGTGTGCTGATGTACTCCGCCAAACTTGTATGCAGTAAGTGAATTCATCACCTCACTGCCTAGCAAATTGACCTTTGCGCTTCGTCCTGCGCCTGTTGTTCCAGAGGAGGCAACAACAACAATGTCCGACGCATCAATCAAGTGATTCGCTCTCGCTGGCGCGGCAGCCAAGGCGATTGAGGTTGCATAACAACCTGGATTAGCGATGCGAGTCGACTCTTTGATCTTGGGCCGATAGCCCGATAACTCTGGCAAGCCGTAGACCCAGGTTCCGGCGTGATCGCCACCGTAATATTTTGCCCAGCTCGTGGCAGAGTGAAGGCGATAATCCGCGCCTAGATCTACGACCTTGACGCCAGCGTTAATCCCTGGGATCAACTTCGCTGACTCACCATGTGGAAGGGCGAGAAAGACGAGATCGCAGCCGTTGATCGCATCTAGTGTCGTCGATTGAAAGTTCTGACCGCTGTACTGAGTCAGGTGTTGATGGATTGAGGTGACTGCCTCACCGGCGTTAGACCCAGCGCTGATATAGGTCGGCGTAAATTCTGAGTGCCCCGAAAGCAGGCGCAGAAGCTCTCCCCCTGCATATCCACTTGCCCCGACGATGCCAATTTTCATGGCTTCATGCTACCCCAGAAATTGAATAAATATGCAATAGTCTGCATATTTATGCAGGATCAGGCTATTCGCGGAGGGTTGCCCCGCAGCGCTCAACGGCACGTGCTCCTGCTGACAATCTAAAGGCTGAAACCTCATCCGCTGTCAGGGTTCGATCTAGTGCTCGGAAGACGAGCGAGAATGCGAGTGAGATCTGGCCATCGCCAGCCTGGTCATAACGATCAAAGAGCGTAATGGACTCGAGGAGATCTCCAGCACCCTCTCGTAGCGCAGCTTCAACCTCTGCCGAAGGAATATCAGCCGGAACGAAGAGTGAGATGTCTTGAATAGCCGCAGGCATCGTGAGGACTGGGACTGCGCGGCGCTGTGGCGCAAATGGAAGTTCTGAAAGTATGACAGCCAATGCGGTTGTTCGTGCTGGCAATCCGAGCTCTTCAAGGACGCGTGGGTGGAGTTCACCGGCATGGGCAACAGGCTTCCCATCGATGCGGATCTCCGCACATCGACCTGGATGCCATGGTGCGAGATCTGATTGAACGATCTCAACGCTATTTCCAGTCTCAAGAATGATTCGCTCGGCGAGTGAGACCGCATCACTCCAATCGAAGGTGCGACCACTTCCCCACCAGCCCTTGCGATCGAGTGAGCCAGCGACAACCGCGCCGACAAAGAGTGGCTGAGCTGGAACACTGCCATAAATCTCGTTGATAACAGCGTCTGATGGACGTTCGGTCGTTGGAACAATTCCAATTCGAGCTAATGCAGATGTATCTCGGAAGACTGAACCAATTTCAAAGAGTGCGACATCCTTTGAACCGCGTGAGAGATTGCGTTGTAGCGCCTGCAGTAGTCCAGGAAGTAGATGTGTGCGCAGCAATGGCGCTTCATCTGACATCGGGTTAGCGATCTTAAATGAGGCCGCGCGAGGACCTACGAAGCCGAGGGTCTTCACCATCTCTGGTGAGACAAATGGATACGAGTAGATCTCAGAGAAGCCAAGGTTTGCCAAGAGCGCAGAGACACCGCGCTTGCGATATTGGATTGGAGTGAGCGAGGCTCCAGCCTTTCCGGTTGGAAGGCGCGAAGGAATAATGTCGTAGCCATGTACGCGGGCAACTTCTTCAGCGAGATCGGAGAGCACTTCAAGGTCGGGACGCCAGGTAGGTACAGTCAGAGTCCAATCGGTTGCACTCACCTTCTCAAGTGAACCACCGATCGCAGTAAGTGCGTGAGTAATCTGATCGTCAGAATATTCAAAGCCAATGAGGTCGCAGATTGCGCGAGGCTTAAAGGAGATGGTGCGCTGCGCAGCCACTGCGCCAGCAACGCTCTCTCCTACGAAGGTTGCTCCTGCTAATTCAACAAGAAGAGCTGTAGCGCGAGCTGAAGCTACCTGAGCGACTGCAGGATCGACATTGCGCTCAAGGCGACGTGATGCTTCAGATGAGAGGCGCTGTGAGCGAGAGTTCTTAGCAATGGAGATTGGATCAAAGTGTGCTGCTTCCAAGGCGATGCGCTTAGTTGAATCCGTTACTTCAGATTCAAGCCCACCCATCGTGCCGGCAAGGGCTAACGCCTTTGCATCATCGGCGATCAAGAGTGAATCTGCTGAAAGTGTGCGCTTCTGATTATCGAGCGTTGTGAACTCCATCTGCGAACCAGCGCGCTTCACATGCAAGGCGCCATCAATCCTCGCAGCATCAAAGGCATGAAGTGGTTGGCCAAGTTCGAGCATCACGTAGTTCGTGATATCTACAGCAAGTGAGATGGAACGCATGCCACACTTCTGCAACCTGCGACTCATCCAGAGCGGTGTTGGGCGCAATGGATCGACGCCTTCGAGTGAACGGATCATGATGTAATCCGCACCAGTTGGATCATCGATCTTCACATCGACAATTGCTCCAGCTGACTTTGCTACACCTGCGAGGTAATCGATGGATGCTGGATCTTTAAAATCAACACCTAATGAGAGAGCGATCTCACGAGCAAGACCTCGGGCAGAGAGCGCATAACCACGGTCTGGATTGACAGCAACATCGATGATCAAATCGTTGATCGCTAAAAATTCAATGGCATCGGCACCAAAAGCGGCTTGATCAGCTGGAAGAACAATGATGCCTTGATGATCATCGCTGATTCCTAATTCGCGAGCAGAGCAGATCATGCCGTTGCTGGTCTTGCCGTAGGTCTCACGTGCAGAGATCGAGAATTCTCCGGGCAAGACCGCACCAGGTAAAGCAGCGACTACAAGATCGCCCACCTCAAAGTTGCGAGCTCCACAGATGACATAGCGAGTCGATCCCTCACCGCAATCAAGGCCAACGTATCGAATCGGCTTCTTATGCTCCGTAAGCTCTTCGATTGAGAGCACTTTCGCTACGACGAGTGGGCCTGTGAGGCCACTCCCCTGAACCTCAATGGACTCAACCTCAAAACCAACCTTTACAAAGGCCGATTCAATGAGCTCGGGCGTGCAATCAACTGGGAGCGCTGCAAATTCGCGCAACCACGATAATGGAATCTTCATCGCAGGCCACTACCAAAATTCTGAGTAAAGCGAATATCGCCTTCAACGATGTCATGCATATCAGTGATGCCATGGCGAACCATCAGGGTGCGCTCAAGGCCCATACCAAAGGCGAAACCAGAGAACTCTTCAGGATCAATGCCAGCTGCGCGGAGAACCTTTGGATTCACCATGCCGCAACCGCCCCATTCGACCCATCGACCATTGAAGAAGAAGTCGACTTCAGCAGATGGCTCGGTGAATGGGAAGAAGGATGGGCGTAACCGAGTCTTTACATCGGGGCCGAAGATTGAGCGAGCAAAGTAATCAAGAGTTCCTTTGAGATCGGCCATAGTGATGCCGCGGTCGATAACGAGGCCTTCTACTTGGCTGAAGACTGGTGTGTGAGTGGCATCGAGTTCATCGGCGCGATAGGTACGACCAGGGCAGATCACATAGATCGGCGGCTTCTCCTCGAGCATCGTGCGCATCTGTACTGGTGAGGTATGAGTGCGGAGTACTAATCGAGAATCGAGCGGTTCAATAAAGAATGTATCTTGCATCGTTCGAGCTGGGTGATCGGCTGGAATATTGAGTGCGTCGAAGTTCAACCACTCTGATTCAAGTTCAGGTCCTTCGGCAACTCGATACCCCAAACCAAGGAAGAGATCGCAAATCTCGTTAGTGAGGATGGTGAGCGGATGCAGGCCTCCCTGCGGTGTTCGCTTTGCCGCGATCGAAACATCCACACGCTCTTCTACTAAGACACGAGCATCGCGCTCTGCTTCCAAAACTTTCTGGCGATCTTCAAAAGCGCTATTAATAGTGGCGCGAGCCTTGCCGACGATCTTTCCAAATTCAGCGCGCTCTGCGGCTTCAAGTTGACCCAGGGATTGGTTCGCCTTCGCGATGGGTGAACGATCGCCCACATGCTCGATGCGGACCTCTTTGAGGGCATCGAGGTCGCTCGCAGAGGCGATTGCCGATAGTGCTGAGGTGACTATGGCATCAATCTGATCAGATGAAAGGCTCATGAGGGTCGTTATTCTAGCGAGTGCTAGTGATTCCCAAGTGGAATAACGCGATTGCGGCAGCGCTGGCGACATTGAGGCTCTCGGCATAGCCCTTCATCGGAATGCGAATCTTTTCGATCGAATCCGGCAGAGTTGGCAAGCCACGTGCTTCATTTCCAAATATTGCGATGGTTGGCTTATCTGAGCCGAGGTCGTGAAGGTCTCTACTTCCAGCGCCATCAAAGGCGATGACGGAGAATTCACCAGCGACAGCGAGATCGACAATTGCGGCGAGTGCGAGATCTTCAACAACTGAAATCTGCCAGAGCGACCCTGCGGTTGAACGAACAACCTTAGGTGAGTAGATATCGACACTGCCTTCAGAGAAGAGCACGGCATCAAAGCCACAAGCATCTGCAGTCCGAATAGCGGTCCCTGCATTTCCTGGATCTTGAATCTGCCAGAAGAAGGCTAGGCGCTTTGGAGTAGTTGCGAGAATATCGTCGAGAGTAAGAGCGCGATAACGGCAGAGCGCAAGAATTCCTTGCGGTGACTCGGTATCAGCCATAGCCGCCATCACGGCATCAGTGACGGGGATGATCTCTTGTGCATCAAGGATCTCAGATGAGAATTCATCACGAAGTTTGCCTTCGCCAGATTCTGTTAAATAGAGTTTTTCAATTCGTGGCGCACTCTTGATTCGCGGAAGCAGTGCGCTGCGAAGAGATTGCGCACCATCTGCAATAAAGAGCGACTCCTCGCGGCGGATCTTCTTGCCACGAGAACCCAAAAGAGCCTTCACTCGCTCAACATGCGGCGAGTGAAGGCTCGTAATTACTTGGTGGGTCATCCGTACTGCTTATGAATAACTAATTACGCAGTAACGACATGCTTGCGAGCAACCTCAACGAGTGCTGCAAATGCAGCTGGATCGTTTGTTGCTAGCTCTGCTAGTACACGACGGTCTACTGCAATACCAGCACCATTGAGGCCCTGGATAAAGCGGTTGTAGGTAAGACCATTTGCGCGAGCACCAGCATTGATGCGCTGGATCCAGAGGCGACGGTAGTCACCCTTCTTATCCTTGCGATCGTTGAATGCATAAACGAGAGAGTGGGTTACCTGCTCCTTCGCCTTGCTGAAGAGACGTGAGCGCTGACCGCGATATCCGGCAGCACGTTCGAGGGTAGTACGACGCTTCTTAGCAGCGTGGACTCCGCGTTTTACTCTTGCCATTTTCTACTCCCCCTCTACTTCAAGCCGAGCATGCGCTTGGCGGTCATGGCGACGGTCTTCTTACCTGTCGCATCATTGCTGAGACGACGAGTCACACGTGAAGACTTGTGCTCCAAAAGGTGGCGCTTGCCAGCACGTTCGTGCATGACCTTGCCGGTTCCGGTAAGGCGGAAGGTCTTCTTCGCCCCACTGTGGGTCTTCATCTTTGGCATTGCTTCCTCGTTTCTTTACTCTTCAACTAGTAAAACTATTTTTTGAACTATTCAGCTGGCGCTACTTCTGCTGCAGGAGCCGGGGCTGCCTTTGCAGGTGCTGCCTTCTTCATAGAACCCTTTTTTACCAATGGTCCAAGTACCATCGTCATCGAACGACCCTCTTTCTTTGGGGCGAACTCAACGAGCGCTACTGCAACCAACTCTTCCGCTAACTTCATCAACAAGCGATAGCCCATCTCTGGTCTAGTCTGCTCGCGGCCTCGGAACTGAACGGTTACCTTGACCTTGTCACCGGCACGAAGAAACTTCTCGATGTGATTTCGCTTCGTTTCGTAATCGTGTGGTTCAATCTTTAAACCAAGTCTCATCTCCTTCACCACAATGTGGGTCTGGTTCTGACGAGCTTCACGTGCTTTCTGAGCGATCTCGTACTTGTACTTTCCGAAATCCATCACTTTGCAGACAGGTGGCTGGGCATCTGGTGAGATTTCAACGAGGTCTAATCCGACCTCATCTGCCATCGCAAGCGCAGTGTCGATATCGACAATGCCAACTTGATCACCTTCATGTCCGATTAAGCGCACTTGTGGAACGCGAATTCGATCATTGATTCGTAGATCGGCGCTGATAACTCTTTCCTTTCGTTACGGCACTATTGCCCCAGAATTGACTCTGGAACGACTGTGGTTAGCAAGCAGGGCAGGCCGCACAAGGAAAGGCATCCGAATGGATGCACTCAGAAGATTCCCGAAGGAATATTCAATCTTGACCAACTAACCGAAGTCAGTGAGGTGGGAGCGGCTAGCTCCACTTGATGGTCTAAGGGTAACCGAGGGCTCGCTAAAGGCGAAATCCGGCTAACTACGTCTAGCTAGGCGTACGAGGCGGGCTTTATCCACCGATTGCGTGGACACCACCGTCAACGTGAACCATCTCCCCTGTTGTCATGGGGAACCAATCCGAGAGCAGCGCGACTGCGCCTTTAGCCGCAGGGACGGGATCTGAGGTATCCCAGGTCAGTGGAGCGCGGGCGTTCCAGACCTGCTCGAAATCTTCAAAACCCGGAATCGACTTCGCTGCCATGGTTTTGATCGGTCCAGCGGCGATCATGTTGACTCGAACATTCTCTTTGCCAAGGTCGCGGGCTAGGTAGCGAGAACATGATTCGAGTGCGGCTTTCGCGACACCCATCCAGTCGTACTTAGGCCATGCCACTCGAGCATCAAAGGTGAGTCCTACCACGCTGGTACCGATCGCTGGATCAAAGAGCGGTCGGGTTGCCATGGTGAGTGACTTCAACGAATAGGCAGAGACGTGAACAGCAGTCGCGACATCGTTCCACTCGGTATTGAGGAAGTTGCCACCCAGGGCTGCTTCTGGGGCAAAGCCAATGGAATGAACGACGCCATCAATGCGAGAGACATGCTCGCGGAGTCGATCTGGGAGCGCGGCCAAATCCTCTTCATTTGTCACATCGAGTTGAATCACTGGTGCCGGCTGTGGAAGTCGATTCGCGATGCGCTGGGTGATGCTCATGGCGCGACCGAAAGAGCTCAGTACGACTGTCGCACCCTCTTCTTGAGCCAGGCGAGCGATATGAAAGGCGATGGATGCCTCGGTGAGGACTCCTGTTACAAGAATATTCTTACCTTTGAGGAGCGACATTAGTTACCCATTCCTAATCCGCCGTCTATTGGAATGACGGCACCTGTTATATATCCAGCTTCCTGGGAAGCAATAAATTTCACGGCCGAAGCAACTTCATCAGTGGCTGCAAATCTCGCTAATGGAATCTGAGCTAGATACTTCTCTTTGAGTGAATCCGAAAGAACAGCAGTCATATCTGACTCAACAAAACCTGGAGCAACAATGTTAAAGGTGATACCACGGCTTCCATATTCACGAGCGAAGGAGCGAGCCATGCCAACGAGCGCTGATTTAGTAGCGGCGTAGTTCACCTGTCCAGCAGATCCCAATAATCCGACAACCGATCCGATAAGAACTACCCGGCCAGAACGCTTCTTCATCATGCCTGGCAGCGCGCGCTGAACTACTCGGAAGGAGCCGGTGAGGTTTGTATCGACAACATCCTGGAAATCAGCCTCGCTCATGCGAAGGGCTAAACCATCCTTGGTGATCCCGGCGTTGGCGATAAGGACATCGACAGTTCCAAAACGCGCTTCCACATCTTTGAAGGCGCTTTCAACGCTCTCAGAATTCGTCACATCCATAATTACGCCATCTAAACCTTCTGGTGCGCTACCAGAACGGTGTGTGACGACAACTCGATCGCCACTTGCCTGAAAAGCTCGAGCAATGGCGAGGCCAATTCCTCGGTTGCCGCCAGTCACAAGGACCAAACGGTTGTGGTTCTGTGAGGTATCAGTATCGGTACTCATAGATCCTAAAACTACTCGTTACTCATGCGTACTCCCAGAATCGACTCTCAGCAGGCGGGAAATCTTCTTCTGCCTTACGATTGAGGTATGGCCCTTAAGCGCGGTAAGAAGAGTGCAGCTCCTCTTCACTCGATTACATCGGCACAGACTCCGCTTACCGAGGACCAATCAGGTAGAGCTCGTCGCTACTTCATCAGCATGATGGTTCGAACTGCGTGTTTCATTTTGACAGTAATCCTGCCAAGTCCATATCGCTGGATCGCACTCTTTGGTGCAGTTGTACTTCCGTACGTTGCTGTAGTTGTGGCAAATGCTGGACGAGAAACTATCGTCGGTCAGGCAACGATCTTCAATTCCCGAGCGCTTGGCGCTGGTAAAGATCAAAGTAGAGACCCCTCTTAGCAACTAGCTCCTCGTGTGTTCCTGACTCAACCAGGCTCCCGTTCTCAAGCACCAATATCTGATCTGCATGTGCGATCGTCGACAATCGATGAGCAATCACAATACTTGTACGGCCCTGTAGCGCGTTCTTAAGTGCCTCTTGGACCAGCGCCTCATTCTCAGAGTCAAGATGCGCTGTCGCTTCATCCAAAATAACAATCGCAGGCGCTTTGAGCAGGAGACGGGCTATCGCTAAACGTTGGCGCTCGCCGCCCGAGAGGCGATGTCCGCGCTCCCCTACGACGGTGGCAAGACCATTAGGAAGAGTTTCAATAAACTTCCAAATCTGAGCAGCCTCACACGCCGACTGAATTTCCTCCATGGTCGCATCGGCCTTTGCATATCGAAGATTTGCTTCAATGGAGTCATGGAACATATGTGAGTCTTGGGTTACAACTCCGATAGTTGAACGAAGTGATGCCAAGGTGAGATCTCGTATATCGATTCCGTTGATCGTGATCGAACCCTGCGAGACATCGTAAAGGCGAGGCAATAGACCAGAGATTGTGCTCTTGCCAGCTCCTGATGGCCCAACGATGGCGGTAAAGGATCCAGGCTTAGCGGTGAAGGAGAGTCCATGTATGACCTCGCCTGATTCGACTACCTCGGTCTTCGCTGCACTCTCGAGTGAAGCGAGTGAGATCTCTTCTGCCTTGGGATAGGAGAAGGAGACGTTATCGAATCGAATTTCAGGGTTATTGGTGAGCAACTCACGTGCACCTGCGCGATTCTGAACCATCGGCTCAAGATCCAAAACTTCAAAGACGCGCTCAAATGAGACAAGAGCAGTCATCACATCGACGCGAATATTAGAGAGCCCGGTAAGCGGTCCATAGAGCCGCGCAAGAAGAGCTGTGATCGCGAGCAGAGTTCCGACCGTGATCGATCCCTTAATCGCTAAATCGCCACCAATTCCATAGGCAAATGCCGTTGCAATTGCGGCAACAGTTGTCAGCGAGATGAAGAAGATGCGATTGAGCAGAGCGATCTGGATTCCCATATCCCGGACTCGTCCGGCTTTCGAGGAGAAGGTCTCGAGCTCTTTCTTCGGCTCGCCATACAGAGTCACCAGGAGTGCACCTGAAACATTGAATCGCTCAGTCATGGTCGATGACATTTCTGCGTTGATATTGAAGGATTTTCGGGTGTATTCCTGAAGTCGCTTTCCTAGCCACTTGGTAGGAATAAGAAAGATCGGGAGCAAGAGGAGTGAGCAAAGAGTAATCTGCCACGAGAGAGTAAGCATCGCCGCTGTCACAAGAATGAGGCTGATGATATTACTTACTACGCCAGAGAGCGTTGAGGTGAATGCTTGCTGCGCACCGATCACATCTGAATTGATACGCGAGATAAGTGCGCCAGTCTGAGTCCTGGTAAAGAAGGCTATTGATTGGCGCTGTACATGAGAAAAGACTTGGGTGCGAAGATCGAAGATCAAACCTTCACCGATTCGAGAGGAGAACCAACGACTAGCGAGGTTGAGAAGCGCATCCCCAACAGCGATCAGTCCAACAATGAGCGCTAGCTTTAAGACGATGGCGCTGTTGTGCGGCACTACGCCCTTATCAATGAGAGTTCGCAACAGTAAGGGGGTCGCAACAACGAGAGTTGCGTCTATGACGACAGCGATCAAGAAGATGAAGAGTTCAACCTTGTAGGGTTTTGCGAAGGAGAGAATCCGGCCGACCGTTCCGGCCTTTAACTTAACTTCCTTAACCGATTGATCTTTCGTGAGCGAATGAAGCGCGCTGAAGTTTGCATGCATTGACAAGAGCAATTGCTCCTCTAGTTAGACAGTGAAGCCAATCGCACGAAGTTGCTCGCGGCCATCATCTGTAATTCGATTTGGGCCCCAAGGTGGCATCCATACCCAGTTAATTTTCACATCTGCGGTGAGATCCTGAAGAACTGAGCGAGTCTGATCTTCAATGACATCTTGTAGCGGGCATGCGGCAGAGGTAAGGGTCATATCCAAGATAGCGATATTGCTCTCATCGACCTGCATGTCATAGACGAGGCCTAGATCAACGACATTGATTCCAAGTTCTGGATCAATGACATCCTTCATCGCCTCGGTGACATCATCGATTGATGCTTGCTTGCTCATATTAGCTCCCCTGTTTTACTTCTTTTGCCTGAAGTGCTGCATCTTTAAAAGCCATCCACCCTAGTAGGGCACACTTTACTCGCGCTGGGAACTTTGAGACACCAGCGAGTGCGACGCCATCTTCAAGGAGCGCCTCATCACCGGTGATCGAACCCTTACTTGCCATCAACTCTGAGAATGAATCCAAGATCAGGAAGGCCTGATCCAGGCTCTTACCGACAACGAGATCGCTCATGATCGAAGAACTTGCCTGCGAGATTGAGCAACCCACGCCATCCCAGGTGAGATCTTTGACGAGATCATCCACTAAGAGAATGTTGAGGGTGATCTCATCGCCGCAGCTTGGATTCACATGATGAACCTGAACTGTCTTCTCGACTGAGAGACCCTTATGAAGCGGATGCTTGTAGTGATCAAGGATCACTTCCTGATAGAGCGAATCAAGTTCCATTACGAGACCTTAAAGTATTTTTGGGTAGCGGTAATCCCATCGACTAACGCATCAATATCGGAACGATCGTTATAGAGGTAGAACGAGGCGCGAGTTGTTCCCGCTACCCCAAATTTGCGCATCAATGGCCAGGCGCAGTGATGGCCGGTCCGCACTGCAATGCCATATTGATCAAGAACTTGTCCGGCGTCATGAGGGTGAATCTGATCGAGAGTAAAGGAGATTACGCCACCACGATCGGCGTTATCGAGGGGTCCGATGATCTGCAATCCCTTGATTGTCTGCAAACCCTTAAGCGCGTACTCAGTGAGCGCTACTTCATGGGCATGAATCTTCTCCATACCAATTGCTGAGAGATAGTCGATGGCAGCACCAAGTCCTACAGCCTGAGCCATATTAGGTACGCCCGCTTCAAACTTACGAGGTGCAGGGGCCCAGGTGGCGCTCTCCATAGTTACAGTCTCAATCATCGAGCCACCGTAGAGAAAGGGTTCCATCTCTGCCAAGAGTGCGGCTCTCCCCCAGAGAACACCGATCCCAGTTGGGCCCAGCATCTTATGGCCAGAGAATGCGACAAAATCAACACCAAGAGAATTAACATCAATTGCAAAATGTGGAGCAGATTGGCAAGCATCAAGCACAACGATGGCGCCGACGGCGTGTGCCTTCTCGGCAATCATGGTGACTGGGTTGATTGTGCCGAGCACATTGGATTGATGGGTGATCGCAACAATCTTTGTGCGCTCAGAAATTAAGGAGTCAATCTGCGAAAGATCTAACCGGCCTTCTGCCGTGGTATCAAACCACTTAAGTGTTGCACCTGTCCGCTTGGCTAGCTGCTGCCAAGGGATGAGATTTGCATGGTGCTCCATCTCAGAGACGAGGATTTCATCTCCTGCCGACAAGGCAAAGGAACCTCGGTTGGTATTAGAGAACGAGTAGGCAACAAGGTTGAGCGACTCAGTTGCACTCTTTGTAAAAATGACCTCATCAACACTTGCACCGATGAAGGTTGCAACAATCTCACGAGCACCCTCGTAAGCGGTTGACGCCTCCTCGGCCAATAAGTGCGATCCTCGGTGAACCGCCGCATTATGTTCGGTATAGAACTTTCGCTCTGCATCCAGAACCTGCTGCGGCTTCTGACTCGTTGCACCTGAGTCGAGGTAGACCAAACGAGCATCGTTTCTCATCTTCTTAGCGAAGATGGGAAAGTCAGCCTTTATGGCATCGACATCAAGTGAGTTCATACCTTAGGCAGTGACGTACTCTGCGTAACCGTTCTCTTCCAACTTGTTTGCAAGTTCTGGTCCGCCCTCTTCAACGATACGACCAGCTGCAAATACGTGAACGAAATCTGGCTTGATGTAGCGAAGGATGCGGGTGTAGTGAGTGATCAGCATAATGCCGAGATCGTTGCTCTCCTTGATGCGATTAACACCTTCAGAGACGATACGGAGTGCATCGACATCGAGGCCAGAGTCGGTCTCATCCAAGATCGCGATCTTTGGCTTGAGCAATTCCATCTGCAAGATCTCGTGGCGCTTCTTCTCGCCGCCTGAGAATCCTTCATTGACATTGCGCTCTGAGAAAGCCGGATCCATGCTGAGGGCGGTCATCGCCTCTTTTACTTCGCCGACCCAGGTGCGAACCTTTGGAGCTTCGCCGCGGATCGCAGTGACTGATGTACGTAGGAAGTTTGAGACTGAGACGCCTGGCACCTCAACTGGGTACTGCATTGCAAGGAAGAGTCCAGCCTTTGCGCGTTCATCGACGCTCATTGCTAAGACATCTTCGCCATCGAGTGTGACGGTGCCGGCGGTCACGTTGTACTTAGGGTGGCCTGCGATTGAGTAAGCAAGAGTTGACTTGCCTGAACCGTTAGGCCCCATGATCGCGTGGGTCTCGCCCGAGTTGATGGTGAGATCAACGCCGCGAAGGATCTCCTTCTCGCCATCTTCGGTTGTGACGCTGACGTGGAGGTTCTTGATGATGAGTGTGCTCATGATTCCGTCTCTCTACTTTTTGCTCTGAATAGTGATTGATTGGCCATCTTGTACAACTTCATAACTTGCTACTGCTTCTACTGCAGGAGGTGTGAGCGCTGATCCGGTACGAAGATCGAACTCAGCTCCGTGGAGCCAGCATTCGATTCGGTACTCAGTGATATCGCCTTCTGAGAGCGATGCATCTGAATGCGAACAGGTATCCGAGATCGCAAAGACCTCATCCCCTATGCGCGCAACACAGACTGATTCGCCATCGACTTCAATGCGCTTTGGCTTACCCGGTGTCAGGTCGTCAAGATTGAGTGTTGTCATGCGATCTCCACCTTGGAAAGGTCAGCATCGATACGTTCCATAATGCGCTCTTCGATACTCTCGATGGCGATCTTGGAGAGAATTTCTAAGAAGAAGCCGCGGATTACAAGGCGCTTTGCTTCACTCTCTGGGATGCCGCGAGACTCTAGGTAGAAGAGTTGTTCGTCATCGAAACGACCAGTTGTTGATGCGTGGCCTGCTCCAACGATATCGCCAGTCTCGATCTCAAGGTTTGGTACAGAATCTGCACGCGCACCATCAGAGAGCAAGAGATTGCGATTGAGTTCGTAGGTATCAGTCCCATCAGCTGCTGCGCGGATGAAGACATCGCCGATCCAGACAGTGCGGGCACCATCTCCGGAGAGCGCGCCCTTGTAGTTCACGCGAGACTTTGCGTAGCCAACATTGTGATCAACGTGGATACGGTGCTCTAGGTGTTGACCATCGCCTGCAAAGTAGAGACCGTACATATCTGCAAAGGCACCCGGTCCAGCGAATTCAACTGTTGGCAAGAGGCGTACAAGTGAGCCACCAACGGTGACGACGACAGATGTAAAAGAAGCATCCTTACCGATGATCGCATGATGGCGACCAAGGTGGACGGCATCATTTGACCACTCTTGAAGTGTGATGAAACGTAGGGATGCGCCTGGCTCAAGGATGATTTCGATCTCTTCGGCGAGTATTGCAGCACCAACATTCTCGACAACCACAGTTGCCTGAGAGTGAAGACCGGCACGGATGACAGTGCGAGAAGCTTCGGCAACATCCCCTAGCGACTTACGTGTGAGGATGATCGGTTCAGCGATCACTGCATCTTTCGCAATCGAAAGAACGGTAACGCTCTGAACGCTCTCGCGTAGGTGCTGCACAACAACATCATCGGTAGTTGATGAGGCTGGAGCATCTCCTGCTGCAACAAGGGAGAGAGTTGCGCCTTCAGCCAAAGTCGCTGCTGAGAGTGATGGGTGGTCGGCAAGAATCGTGGTTGATTCATGAAGGCCCTTAAGACGCTTGAGCGGTGTAAAACGCCAAGCCTCTTCCCTACCGGTTGGAGTCAAATAATTGGTAGTAAGGGTTGTCATTAACCAACTGCCCCTTCCATCTGCATCTCGATCAAGCGGTTGAGTTCGAGCGCGTATTCCATAGGAAGTTCTCGAGCGATTGGCTCGATAAATCCACGGACGATCATCGCCATCGCTTCATCTTCAGAGAGGCCACGAGACATCAAGTAGAAGAGTTGGTCATCAGAGATCTTCGAAACGGTCGCTTCGTGACCCATTGATACATCGTCTTCGCGAATATCCACATAAGGATAGGTATCAGAACGAGAGATCGTATCTACGAGAAGGGCATCGCACTTCACCGTTGACTTTGAGTGATGTGCTCCTTCAAGAACCTGCACCAGGCCACGATAGGAAGTACGTCCTCCCCCGCGAGCCACTGACTTAGAGATGATGGTTGATGATGTGTAAGGCGCCGCATGGACCATCTTCGAACCAGCATCCTGATGTTGGCCTTCGCCAGCAAATGCGATCGAGAGCGTCTCACCCTTTGCATGCTCTCCCATAAGGAAGACAGCTGGGTACTTCATGGTGACCTTTGAACCGATATTGCCATCGATCCATTCCATCGTCGCACCTTCAGCACATGTGGCGCGCTTGGTTACCAAGTTATAAACGTTGTTGGACCAGTTCTGAATCGTCGTATAACGAACGCGGGCATTCTTCTTGACGATGATCTCAACGACCGCAGAGTGCAAAGAATCTGATGAGTAGATAGGTGCTGTGCAACCTTCGACATAGTGAACATATGACCCTTCATCAGCGATGATGAGGGTACGTTCGAATTGACCCATGTTCTCGGTATTGATGCGGAAGTAGGCCTGCAGTGGGATATCTACATGTACGCCCTTTGGTACGTAGATGAATGAGCCACCAGACCAGACCGAGGTGTTGAGTGCTGCAAACTTGTTATCGCCCACTGGGATAACGGTTCCGAAGTACTCCTTGAAGAGCTCTTCGTGCTCGCGTAGGCCAGAGTCAGTATCCACAAAGATAACGCCGAGCTTCTCAAGATCTTCACGAATTGAGTGGTAAACAACTTCTGATTCGTACTGTGCCGCAACGCCAGCAACTAAACGGTTCTTCTCGGCATCAGGAATTCCCAAGCGGTCGTAGGTATTACGAATATCTTCAGGAAGATCTTCCCACGATGTTGCTTGCTTCTCAGTTGAGCGAACGAAGTATTTGATGGTGTCAAAGAAGATACCGGTGAGGTCTGAACCCCAGGTTGGCATTGGCTTCTTAGCAAAGAGATCTAAGCCCTTGAGGCGACGGTCAAGCATCCACTGTGGTTCGTTCTTCTTCGATGAGATATCGCGTACGACATCTTCATTGAGTCCGCGCTTTGCAGTTGTTCCGGCATCATCCTTATCGGACCAGCCATACTCATATGTTCCGAGACCTTCGAGTTCTGGATTTGCTAACTCGATACGTGCTGTTAGGTCACTGCTCATTTGTGCGCTCCTGTTGTTGTTTTTTCCGATGAAAGATTGGGAATGAAAGTAGTGCAGACGCCATCGCCATGCGCGATGGTCGCAAGTCGTTGAACGTGGGTTCCGAGAATTCTCGAAATTGCCGCAGTCTCTGCTTCGCAGAGCTCTGGGAATTGAGTCGCAACGTGCGCAACCGGGCAATGGTGTTGGCAAATCTGATCGCCAATAGCTCCAGAAGTAACATCAGATGCGAAACCTTCTTCGGTAAGGAAGTCAGCGAGCGCAGCGCTCTTCTCGGTGATCGATGCAGTGGATGAAACCTTTGTACGTGCACGCGCTTCCATCTCCTGTGCGCGTTGATCGGCAAAGGATTTAATAGAGAGGTTGTTATCGTGCGATGCAATAAATTTGAGAGCGGATACTGCGAGATCATCGTAGGAATGTTCGAAGCTTGCTCGTCCATCATCGGTCATCAGAAAGACTCGAGCTGGTCGTCCACGTCCACGTACCGCTGTGCTCTGGTAAGGCTCACGTGAGGTGAGGATTCCATCGGCAACGAGGGCATCAAGGTGGCGACGAATACCGGCCGCTGTCATCTTTAAGCGTGTGGCCAAATCTGCGGCGGTAGCTGGACCTGTCTCTAGAATCGCCCGAGCGACCTGGTCCCGCGTACGGGCATCTGGCTCGGTCTTTTTCACAACAGAAGTGTTGCGTAATTCACCCAAATCCGCCACTTGAGCAGGAAAGCCTACCTGCGCCCGATGGCTAGGCTTAGGGGTATGAAAGCCCTGAAGCAGGTCATCTATACCGCCCTCGTTACCTTTCAGGCGGGAATCGTCGTCACGGGTGGCGCCGTCCGATTGACCGGCTCGGGCCTGGGTTGCCCGACCTGGCCAGAGTGCACACCTGGCTCCTATACCCCTGTCCCCCATCAAGCACAGGGGCAGCTTCATTCGTGGATCGAATTTGGCAATCGCCTCCTCACCTTTGTACTCATCCTCTCCATCCTGGCCGCCGTCATTGGCGTCCTGCGTTGGCGTAAGCAGTACCCAGATCAGAAGAAGTTGCTCTGGCTCGCACTTGCACAGTTGCTGGGCGTCGTTGCTCAAATCGTTTTGGGCGGCATTACCGTTCTCACTCATCTCAATCCGACAACTGTCGGTGCGCACTTCTTGCTCTCGATCATCTTGCTCGCCGCATCGCTCTCGCTTCGTCAGCGAATGTTGCAAACTCCTCGCATCTTGCTCAGCTCAACGTCGACCCTACTCGTGCGTATTCTCTTAGTGCTCACTGCATTCGTCATCACACTCGGAACTGTTGTTACCGGAAGTGGTCCGCATGCTGGTGATATCCAGGCCAAGCGCTATCACCTCGACCCGCGCACTATTTCATGGCTCCACGCCGACTCCGTGATCGCCCTCGTAGCCCTGACCTTCGCACTATTGCTCGTGATAAAGGTCAGCGAAGATGTAAGCCATCGTTCACTTATTATGCGAAAAGTGGGCCTCTTCTTCTTTATATGCTTAGCCCAGGGGTTGATCGGATATATCCAGTACTTCACCGGTCTCCCAGAGGCTCTCGTAGCCGCCCACTTACTCGGTGCTGATTTAGTGTGGCTCGCAATCTGGAATATTGCTTTTACCGGCAAGGTTTTATCGAAAAGAACGTAACGACACCACAAGGAGAGACATGACCGCAGTAGACCGCCAGGCTTGGACAGAGAACGATGATAAGGCGGTAGCGATTGCTCGCGCTCTTGCCGCAGATGCAGTTCAGAAGGTTGGCAATGGCCACCCTGGTACTGCAATGTCATTGGCACCTGTTGCCTACACGCTCTTTCAACGCTTCTTGCGCCATGATCCAACTCAACCTGAGTGGCTCGGTCGCGATCGCTTCGTTCTCTCTTGCGGACACTCATCGCTGACTCTCTATATTCAACTCTTCCTCTCTGGTTATGGCCTCACGATCGATGATCTCAAAGCCTTTCGTACTGCTGGTTCACTTACACCAGCTCACCCCGAGTACGGACATACCAAGGGCGTAGAAATCACAACCGGTCCATTGGGATCGGGTATCGCTTCTGCAGTCGGCATGGCGATGGCTGCTCGGTTTGAGAAGGGACTCTTTGATCCAAAGAGCACCACAACCCTCTTTGATCACAATGTCTGGGTTATCGCATCTGATGGCGACCTCCAAGAAGGTATCAGCGCCGAAGCCTCATCACTTGCCGGCACTCAAGCACTTGGTAACCTCAAAGTTATTTATGATGATAACCGTATCTCGATCGAAGGTGACACTCACGTCTCCTTCACTGAAGATGTCTCTGCGCGTTACCGCGCCTATGGTTGGAATGTTCTAGATGTTGCAGCACTACCTGATGGAAATGTTGATCGCGATGCGCTAGAGGCAGCAATGGTGAAGGCTGAAGCACTTACTGATGCACCAACACTTATCCGCTTGAAGACTGTCATCGCATGGCCTGCACCAAAGGCTCGCGGTACATCGAAGTCACATGGATCTGCACTTGGCGCCGATGAGGTTGCGGCAACGAAGGTTGCACTTGGACTCAATCCAGATGAGAGCTTCATCGCCCCAGATGATCTCGTTGCGCACACTCGCAAGGTGATTGAACGTGGCCAAGCAGCACGAGCTGCTTGGGAGGCTGAATTCTCATCATGGAAGGCTGCAAACCCTGAAGCTGCAGCACTTCTTGCTCGCTTGCAGAATAAGGAGTTGCCAGCGAATTGGGCAGCGTCGATCCCAACCTTCCCAAGCGATAAGGAAGTTGCTACTCGTGCAGCTTCGGGCAAAGTCATCAATGCGATCGCAGAAGTTCTTCCAGAGTTCTGGGGTGGTTCTGCCGATCTTGGTGAATCAAATAACACCACGATTGAAGAAGGCCACTCCTTCTTGCCTTCTACTTCAGTGATGAAGGATGCCGATCCTTACGGTCGCATCATTCACTTCGGTATCCGTGAACACGCGATGGGTGCAGTCCTCAACGGAATTGCACTAAGCGGCCTCACCAAGGCCTTCGGCGGAACCTTCCTCGTCTTCTCTGATTACATGCGAGGCGCAGTTCGCCTAGCTGCGTTGATGGATATTCCATCAACCTTCGTCTGGACGCATGACTCAGTCGGCGTCGGTGAAGATGGACCAACGCACCAACCAGTTGAGCACGTCGCCTCACTTCGTGCGATTCCAAACCTCTCAGTGATTCGCCCTGCTGATGCGAATGAGACTGCGATTGCCTGGCGCGAGATCATCACTCGTCGTGGCCCAGTCGGTCTCATCCTCTCTCGCCAAAACCTGCCAGTTGTTGATCGTGCTAGCCACGCATCCGCTGAAGGCGTTGCGAAGGGTGCCTACATTCTCAAGGATTCTGATGGAACTCCAGATGTCATCCTGATCGCCACTGGCTCTGAAGTTCAATATGCCCTTGGCGCACAGACCGCTCTCGCGTCCGCTGGTATCAAGGCGCGCGTTGTGAGCGCACCATGTATCGAATGGTTCAACGAGCAGACCGTTGCCTATAAGGAATCAGTTCTTCCATCTGCGGTAAAGGCTCGCGTGAGCGTTGAAGCTGGAATTGCACTTGGCTGGCGCGAACTCGTTGGCGATGCCGGTGTATCTGTATCACTCGAGCATTACGGCGCATCTGCAGCAGCAGGCGTCCTCTTCAAGGAGTATGGATTTACAGCAGAGAATGTCGCTGCTGCTGCAAAGACCTCTATCGCAAAGGCAGGTAAGTAAGAATGAGTAACCTACACAATGTCTCAGATGCTGGCGTCTCAATCTGGCTCGATGATCTCTCACGAGATCGCCTGCAATCAGGGTCGCTTCAGAAGTTGATCGATGACTCATCAGTTGTCGGAGTTACTACCAACCCAAGTATCTTTTCAGCTGCAATCTCTGGTTCAACCTTGTATCGCGACGATATCTTGGCGCTGAAGGCCGAAGGCCGTAACGCATCTGAGATCGTCACAGAGTTGACCACCTCAGATGTCCGTCAGGCTTGCGATCTCTTTATGCCGACCTTCTTGGAATCAGACCAGGTTGATGGTCGCGTCTCCATCGAGGTAGATCCTCAACTCGCTTACGACACAACTGCAACAGTTGAGCGCGGTCTCTATCTTGCCTCACTCGTTAATCGCCCTAACCTGCTGATCAAAGTCCCAGCGACGATTGAAGGGCTGCCAGCGATTGAAGAGCTCACTGCTCAAGGCATCAGCGTGAACGTCACACTCATCTTCTCTGTTGAACGCTATCGCGGCGTGATGGATGCCTATCTTCGTGGCCTCGAACGTCGCTTAGGAAATGGTGCATCTCTGGAGAATATTCACTCTGTCGCATCCTTCTTTGTCAGCCGAATCGATACCGAGATTGATAAGCAACTCGATGCGATCAGTGCAGACTCTCCGCTTCGTGGCGCTGCCGCGATCGCTAATGCTCACCTTGCATATGAGGCCTTCCTTGAAGTGATCGCCTCGCCTCGCTGGAAGAAGTTGGCAGAGGCCGGTGCGAAATTACAGCGTCCACTCTGGGCCTCTACTGGCGTGAAAGATAAGGCGTACGACTCAACTCGTTATGTCATCGAGCTCATCGCTGCCAATTGCGTGAACACCATGCCAGAAGGCACACTCAACGAGGTCCGTGAACATGGCGTAGTTCGCGGCGATACGATCACGTCAAAGATCAATGATGCAAAGAAGATCTTCGATCAACTTCCTGGCGCAGGAATTGATTTCAAGCAGGTTGTCACCTTCCTCGAGGATGATGGCGTAGCAAAGTTTGAAAAGGCCTGGCTCGAACTCCTCGCCAATGTTGAGGCGGTCGCCTAATGGCCATCGCACTCTCAGGCGCCGGTCTTGCGGTAGCTGATGCAGATCTCGTTGCACGTCTCGTAGCCGCATCCCCTGCCCTCGCGGCAAAGGATGCAACGCTCTGGGGACCAGGGGCAGCTGCCGAAGCGAGCGTTCGTCTTAACTGGATCGATCTTCCCGTAGCTTCACAAGCGCTCCTGCCACAACTTGAAGAACTTGTTGCATGGGCGAAATCCAATGACCTTACCAATGTCATCCTTGCGGGTATGGGTGGTTCATCTCTTGCCCCTGAAGTGATCAGCAAGAGTTATAAGAAGGCACTCACAGTGCTTGATACAACAGATCCAGATCAGATCAAAGCTGCAATCCCAGCATCACTTCTCAATACCGTTGTTGTTGTGGGTTCAAAATCTGGTTCGACAGTAGAGACGGCATCACAGAAGGCGCTCTTTGAGAAGCTCTTCACAGATGCAGGACTCAACCCTGCAGATCACATCGTGATCGTCACGGATCCTGGTTCACCTCTTGATCAGGCAGCCCGCGCGCAAGGTTTGCGCGTCATCAATGCTGATCCGAACGTTGGTGGCCGTTACAGCGCACTCAGCGCCTTTGGTCTCGTGCCTGCAGCGCTCATCGGCGTTGATGTTGCCGCTCTCCTGACAGATGCTCGCGACGCGGCCGCATCATTCCTATCGCCAGATTCAGCTGCAGTAAAACTCGCCGCCGCCATCTTTGCAAAGGGTGAGCAGAACGTTGGCTTCGCCGATGCTGGCTCATCGACACCTGGTCTCTCGGATTGGATCGAACAGCTCATCGCTGAATCAACGGGAAAGACTCAGCGCGGACGCCTACCAATCGCACTTGAATCCCTCGATGCTCCAGTTGCTGGTGCAAACTTCTTAGTCTCACTCGCACCTACAACTGATAGCAAGGCAGATGCGGTTGTGATCGCATCTCTTGGTGAGCAGTTCATTCTCTGGGAATGGGTTACAGCCCTTCTCAGCTTGGCACTTGAGGTAGATCCATTTAATCAACCAAATGTGACCGAGGCGAAGGAACGAACAAATGCGCTCTTGGCTAAGTGGGAGTCAGGCGATATCAGCGCAGCAACTCCATCATTTGAAGATGAGAATCTTCAACTCTTCTCTGCCTCTTCTGCGCCATCGCTACGCGGACAATTCGATGAATTCTTTGCGAGCGAGAGCCATTACGTAGCGATTATGGCCTACTTGGCACGTGGCATTGATGATGAGATTACAAAGAGCCGGGCACTCGTTGCGAAGAAGACAAACCGTGGAACCACCTTCGGTTGGGGACCACGCTTCCTTCACTCAACAGGGCAGTTCCATAAGGGCGGTCAACACAATGGTGCCTTTATTCAGATTACAGGCGAGAATGCAGTGGACCTTGAGATCCCTGGTCGCACATTCTCATTCCATACCTTGCTGATGGCGCAGGCACTTGGTGATGGTGAAGCACTTGCAGATCGCAACTTCCCACTCATCCGCATCCATCTGAAGAACCGTAGCAAGGGCATCGCTGCAATCCTTGAGGCGCTCGCCTAAAAACTTATCTAATGGTTATCTCTTAACGAGAAAGCCCCGTGCATCGATCGATGCGCGGGGCTTTTTAATACTTTTTAATGCCTTTTAATAAAATGTGCTGGAAAAGTGTTATTCGTCCTCGCCGCGCAACTTAGCTAAGGCATCGCCAAGAATCTTGACTGCCTCTGCCTCAGTGCGACGCTCTTTTACATAGGCAAGGTGAGTCTTATATGGCTCATTCTTTACTGGAAGAGGTGGCTTGTTCTGATCTAGGCCTGCTGGGTAGCCGCAACGTGGGCAATCCCATTCGGCTGGAATCTGCACTGTGCCATCATCAGCAAAGGATGGACGAGTCTCATGACCATTGGCGCACCAATAGGAAACTCGGAAACGACCAATAGCTTCGCCACGCTCGGCCTCGCCCATTGGGCCTGCACCGACGCGACTTCCGCGGATTGCGCTACCTGCCATCTTTACTCTCCTCTAAGAATTGTTGAATAGTTAAAACGGAGCTGAAACTCTCTACTACTTCTTAAGTACAAGTGAGAGAGCTACAACGCCAGCGAACCAGAGGCCACCAACGACGATGGTGATCCGGTCAAGGTTCTTCTCTACAACTGATGATCCTCCATAGTTTGAGGAGACGCCGCCGCCGAAGAGGTCTGAGAGTCCAGAACCCTTGCCCTTGTGAAGGAGAACGAGGAGGACCATGAGGACGCTTGTCACCACGAGAAGGATTGATAGTGCCACAACCACTGAAGAGCTCCTTTATAAAGTCTGACCAAAACTGGTTACATCAGGTAAAACAACTGACTAAGGATAGCGCGTTAGCCGCGCTCCCCTGCCTGCGTAAGGGTTAGGCGACCTTATAGAATTTGGCGATACGGGCGAATTCCTCAGGATCTAGGCTCGCTCCCCCCACCAATACGCCATCGACATCGGCCTGGCGCATGATTTCCACGATATTCGCTGATTTTACAGAGCCGCCGTAGAGAATGCGTGCCGCTTCGGCGATCTCATCGCTTCCGATCTTCGCAAGCTCAACGCGGATTGCTGCACAGACTTCTTGGGCATCTTCAGGTGTCGCGGTCTTGCCGGTTCCGATCGCCCATACTGGCTCATAGGCGAAGACGATCTTCTTGAGATCTGGCTTATGCAGACCCTTCAATCCATTACGAAGTTGAGCGAGTACATGCTCGACATGCGTACCGGCTTCACGAATCGCGAGCTCTTCACCAATGCAGAAGATTGGAACGAGATTATTTGCAAGAGCTGCCTTCAACTTACGGTTTAAGAGTTCATCGCCTTCACCGTGGATAGCGCGACGCTCGGAGTGTCCGACCGCTACATAAGTACAGCCAAGCTTTGCGAGCATTGATCCGGAGATATCACCGGTATAGGCACCTGATACATCAGGTGAGAGGTCTTGAGCTCCATAACTGAGACGGAGGCGATCACCATCAACGAGAGTCTGGATAGAGCGAATATCGGTAAATGGCGGAAGTACCGCGACGTCAACGGCGTCGTAATCCTTCTCCTCCAGTGAGTACGAGAGCTTCTGGGTAACGGCGATCGCCTCGAGGTGATTGAGGTTCATCTTCCAGTTGCCGGCGATAAGTGGCTTACGCATTCGTGCTCCTTTATGTATTAACTATGCATTAAATGAAAACGATGGAGAGAGTAGAGAAACTAGTCGAGAACCGAGATTCCGGGAAGCTCTTTTCCTTCAAGATACTCCAGCGATGCTCCGCCACCGGTTGAGATATAGCCGAAGGCGCTATCTGCAAAGCCAAGTGAGCGAACAGCAGCTGCTGAATCTCCGCCACCAACTACTGAGATGCCAGAGACCTTGGTAAGCGCTTCTGCAACGACCTTGGTACCAGCAGCAAAGTTCGCGAATTCAAAGACGCCCATAGGGCCATTCCAGAAGACGGTCTTGCACTCAGTGATCGCTGCGGCAAATGCTGCTGCGCTCTCTGGTCCAATATCTAGACCCATCTGATCTGCTGGGATTGCATCCGCGCGAACAGTGGTTGGGGTTGCATCCGCAGCAAATGCTGGTGCAACGACGATATCTGTTGGCAAGAGGAGTTTTACTCCGAGCGAGTCGGCTCGTGCAATTAATTCCTTCACAGTTGGAATGAGATCTACTTCCACTAATGACTTGCCGATTTCGTGACCTTGGGCTGCGAGGAAGGTGAAGAGCATTCCCCCGCCAATGGCCATCACATTCACCTTATCGAGAAGGTTTGTAATGACGCCAATCTTGTCTGAAACTTTAGATCCTCCAAGAACCACACCGTAAGGGCGCTCTGGATTCTGGGTGAGCTTCTTAAGTACTTCAATCTCAGCAGCGACGAGATACCCCGGTGCGTGAGGAAGAAGTTTTGCAACGTCGTAGACCGAGGCATGCTTACGGTGAACTGCGCCAAAGCCATCGGAGATGAAGATATCGGCATATGTTGCGAGCTCGGTAGCAAGCGCAACGCGCTCACTCTCTTCCTTGCTCGTCTCAGCTGCCTCGTAGCGGATATTCTCGAGGAGAACGACTCCACCTGCTTGCACACTCTTCGCCGCTTCTGATCCAACGATCTCGGAAGAGAAGGTGACGTTCTGACCAAGTAACTCTGAAAGTCTGGCTGCAACCGGAGCGAGTGAGAGCTCGGGCTTGCGCTCTCCTTTTGGTCGGCCAAGGTGGGCAGTGATAACTACCGCCGCACCTTGGGCGATCAAATAACGAATCGTTGGGAGTGATGCACGGATACGTCCATCGTCTGCAATCACGCCATCCTTAATCGGGACGTTGAGGTCGCAGCGTAGAAGTACTCGCTTTCCGGCATAATCAAATGATTCGAGAGAGTTCATAGATCTGCTCGTTAGAGCTTTGCTCCTACGAAACCAACGAGATCAACGAGGCGGTTTGAATAACCCCACTCATTGTCGTACCAACCAACGATCTTCACCTGGTTGCCGATTACCTTTGTGAGGCCGGCATCGAAGATGCATGATGATGGGTTTGTAACAATGTCAGCAGAGACGATTGGGTCTTCGGTGTACTCGAGGTAGCCCTTGAGTGGACCTTCAGCAGCAGCCTTCATCGCAGCGTTGATCTCTGCAGCAGAGACTTCCTTTGCGAGTTCGACGGTGAGGTCAGTAGCAGAACCTGTTGGGACTGGAACGCGCATTGCATAACCATCGAGCTTGCCCTTAAGTGATGGCAAGACCAAGCTGATCGCCTTTGCAGCACCAGTTGATGTTGGAATCATTGAGAGCGCACCAGCACGGGCACGACGTAGATCCTTGTGTGGCTGATCCTGGAGTGATTGATCGTTTGTGTAAGCGTGGATTGTTGTCATCAAGCCCTTAACGATGCCGAAGCTATCTTCCAAGACTTTAGCCATTGGAGCGAGACAGTTCGTTGTGCATGATGCATTTGAGATGATGGTGTGAGCAGCAGCGTCATACTTACCCTCATTAACGCCCATGACGATGGTGATATCTTCATCAGTTGCTGGAGCAGAGATGATGACCTTCTTCGCACCCGCTGAGATGTGCTTCTTCGCATCTGCGGCCTTGGTGAAGAATCCGGTTGATTCAATAACGATATCTGCCTTCACTTCGCCCCAAGGAAGAGCGCCTGGATCGCGCTCGGCAAAGACGCGGATCTTCTTACCGTTGACGGTGATTGACTCATCGTCGTATGAGACTGGCAGACCCAAAGGTCCAAGGATTGAGTCGTACTTCAAAAGGTGTGCCAAAGTGGCGTTATCTGTGAGGTCGTTGATGCCAACGATCTCAAATTGCGCATTTGATGTGAGCGCTGCACGGAAGAAGTTACGTCCGATACGGCCAAAACCATTAATTCCAACACGAACCACAATAAACCTGCCTTCTAAAGGAGATGAGTACCTATCCGAGGGTATGAATCAGATAGAGGGCCGATCAGAATCGAGATAACGGCCGCAATCCACAACGTTGTGATGGCCCAAGCCTATCAGTGGCGGTTAGTCGTTCTCTAACATCTCGGGGCTGAGGCCAGCCTCGGTATCTGGAATTCCAAGGTCGTGCGCCCGCTTATCGGCCATCGCCAGCAGGCGGCGGATTCGACCAGCGATCGCATCCTTTGTCATTGGTGGGCTAGCAAGCGATCCGAGCTCCTCGAGGCTTGCCTGGCCATGGGTGATTCGAAGTTCGCCCGCCTCTTTGAGGTGGTCAGGAATCTCATCCCCCAGAATCTCCATCGCACGAGCGACGCGTGCCGATGCTGCTACCGCGGCACGAGCAGATCGACGGAGGTTGGCATCATCAAAGTTCGCAAGGCGATTTGCGGTGGCTCGAACTTCGCGGCGCATGCGGCGCTCTTCCCACGCAAGAACTGATTCATGTGCACCGAGTCGAGTGAGGAGCGCACCGATGGCATCGCCATCACGAATAACAACGCGATCCACATTTCGGACTTCCCGTGCCTTAGCGGTAATTCCTAACCGGCGAGCAGATCCTACGAGTGCAAGAGCTGCTTCAGGACCCGGACAGGTAATCTCGAGCGCTGATGAGCGACCCGGCTCAGTCAATGAACCATGCGCAAGGAATGCACCACGCCATGCCGCCTCGGCATCACAGATTCCTGCAGAGACAACCTGAGGTGGCAAGCCACGAATTGGGCGATTATGAGAGTCGATCAAACCAGTCTGTCTGGCGAGAGCATCGCCATCTGAAATAACTCTCACCAAGTAACGAGAACCTTTTCGTAGACCACCAGCAGAGAGGACAGCTAACTCTGAATCATGTCCGAAGATCTCAGAGATATCTTTACGTAACCGGCGAGCACTCTGCGCAGTATCGAGCTCTACCTCAATCACGATATGACCAGCAGCGATATGTAGTCCTCCAGCGAAACGCAGGAGCGCGGAGACCTCGGCCTTACGGCAGCAAGGCTTGGTGACTGAGAGGCGACTCAGTTCATCTTTTACGCTCGCTGTCATTGCCATGTGAGTATCTAAGCAGGGTTCAATTGAAAATGTGGCTGAAAACTGGAGCCAATTTTTGGGGATCGTGATGGAAACTTCCTGGACTCTTTGCGAGATCAGCCAAAATCAACTCTCCCCCACAACCCTCAACCATCTCTTTAAGGCCGGCAGAACCTGTGATGGAGGTTCGATCAGCAATTGCAAAATCGCAATGAAGATCTGGTAGATGTTTGGCAATCAAGGCGAGGTGTTCCTGCGCCGAATAGCCCGCAAACTCATCTTCGCTCTCAGGTTCGGGCAGGTTGAAGATCACAATCTTCTTAGCCGCTGACTTCGCAATCGCAGTTGCCTGATCGGCAAGTAAGAAGTGTGGCATGACACTTGAAAACCATGACCCAGGTCCAAAGGTGATCCACTCTGCAGCAGCGATCGCAGCGAGAGCTTCTGGTGTAGCCCGAGGTGATTCAGGAATTAATCGAAGTGAATCTAAGCGGCCCAAGGCTGTTGCTACTTCAACCTGCCCCGTCACAATTTTGCGCCCCGAGGCTGTTGCAAAGGTTCCTTCGATATCAAGGGCATCAAGTGCCATTGGGAGGACTCGTCCTTTAATGCGCAGCAACTCTCCTACTCGGGCGATGCCTGCAACTGGATCGCCATCGCGATCCCA
>JBAXMU010000008.1:0-39582 GCA_037134155.1 Actinomycetes bacterium | reverse complement strand
CAAAGAAGGCTGCTCCAGCAGCTAAGAAGGCAGCTCCAAAGCGTCGTAAGAAGGCAGCTGCTAAGGCAGCTCCAGCAAAGAAGGCCGCTCCAAAGCGCCGCAAGAAGGCAGCTGCAAAGAAGGCTGCTCCAGCAGCTAAGAAGGCAGCTCCAAAGCGTCGTAAGAAGGCCGCTGCAAAGAAGGCTGCTCCAGCAGCTAAGAAGGCAGCTCCAAAGCGTCGTAAGAAGGCCGCTGCAAAGAAGGCTGCTCCAGCAGCTAAGAAGGCAGCTCCAAAGCGTCGCAAGAAGGCCGCTGCTAAGCCAGCTGCTAAGAAGGCTGCTCCTGCAAAGAAGGCAGCTCCAAAGCGTCGCAAGAAGGCAGCAGCAAAGAAGAAGTAATTGCCTTAACGAAAAAACCCGCCACGAAAGTGGCGGGTTTTTTTATTGCTCAAATCTTCTTACTTGACTCTTACTTACTCGTTCCATCTTCCTCAATAAATTGACCGCGCAACTGCGATTGAACCCGGTCAAAGATCTTCGCCAAATCCTCTTGGTCCTTAACAGTGAGATGATCTAAGAATCGATTTCTCACACTCCCGACATGAGTCGGGGCCGCCTTCTCAATCGCCTTAAATCCCTTATCGGTCATGACGGCGAAATAGCCGCGACGATCTTCAGGGCACTCTTCCCGCTTTACCCAACCGGCCGCCTCCATCACCTTCATTCGATGTGAGAGCCGAGACTTCGAGACCATTGCAATTTCAGCGAGTTCAGACATCCGCAGCTTTCGCCCTGGGGCATCTGAGAGCTGGGCCAGAACTTCGTAATCGGCCATGGTGAGTTCAAATCCTGCGAGGTCGCTATCGAGGGCCTCGAGCATCCGTCGGCTGGCGATGATGTAACTGCGCCAGGCCTTCATCTCACGAGGGTTGAGCCAGCGAACGTCGGTCTTGGTAGGTGCCATGGCTTAAGGGTACGCCGATTTCGAGTTAGTTGAAAGTTAAAGTAGTTGGCAATTGGACCTTCTCATTTTCTCCATCTCAGTTATCGTTCCTCTATGAAATCAGGAATCGCAACCGAGCACTTCAAATCCGCCGTCCGCCCGCAGGATGACCTCTTCCGTCACGTCAATGGCAAGTGGTTAGACGAGACTGAGATCCCTGCCGATCGCTCATCCGATGGCGCCTTCTACTGGCTGCGCGAACTCAGCGAGAAGCGGGTCCGATCCATCATTGAAGATCTCTCCCAGGGTGAAGCACCGGCTGGCTCTGTAGCGCAGAAGATCGGCGATCTCTATCGCTCCTTTATGCACGAGGCGGCCATTGAGAAGGCTGGGATCGATCCCATCCGTTCTGATCTTTCCAAGGCCCAATCGATCTCGACTGTTGATCAATTTATCAACGTCATGGGAGAGCTTGAATCTCGAGGTGGACCTGGACTCTTCTACCTCTTCATCACAACCGACAATAAGGATTCGACAACAAATATCGCCTACCTCGGCCAATCTGGTTTAAGCCTCCCCGACGAGGCCTACTACCGTGAAGAAGAGTATGCGGAAATTCGTAGTGCATTCCTTCTCCATGTTGAGAAGATGTTCGGCCTAGCCGGTATCGCCGATGGCGCACTGCATGCCAACCGCATCCTCGAACTCGAGACCGAGATCGCATCTCATCACTGGGATCAGGTGAAGGATCGCGATGCAACTGCGACCTATAACAAGTTCTCCTTTGATCAGATCGTTGCACTAGCCCCTGGCTTTGATTGGAAGGCCTGGCTGAAGGCAAGCACTGCGCCAGAGAAGATCCTCACCAATGTCGTTCTTCGCCAACCTTCATACTTCACCGGAATCGGTTCGATGTTGCAGAACTTTGATAGCGCGAAGTGGTCTTCTTGGCTTACGTGGCATGTTCTTTCGGGTGCCGCCCCGTACCTTAACTCCGAGATCGTCAACGAGAATTTCGCCTTCTACGGAACCACCCTCTCTGGCACTCCTGAATTGAAGGAGCGTTGGAAGCGTGGAGTTGGACTTGTCGAAGGTGGTCTTGGCGAAGCCGTCGGCCAGATCTTCGTCGAGCGCCACTTCCCACCTGCTGCGAAAGAGCGGATGGTTGAACTCGTTGCAAATCTGATTGAGGCATATCGAGTAGATATCGAAGCCCTCGATTGGATGTCTTCAGAAACAAAAGCGAAGGCCTACGACAAACTCAATAAGTTCACGCCAAAGATCGGCTACCCAGATAAGTGGCGCGATTATTCCTCGCTACAAATTTCAGCTACCGATCTCGTTGGCAACCTCAACGCGATCGCTGCGTTCCAACAAGAGTTTGAATTCGCAAAGATTGGCGCACCTGTCGATCGCACTGAATGGTTCATGTTCCCCCAGACCGTTAATGCGTATTACAACCCAGGCATGAATGAGATCGTCTTCCCAGCCGCAATCTTGCAGCCACCATTCTTTGATCTTGAGGCTGATGATGCCGCTAACTACGGTGGCATCGGCGCAGTGATCGGCCATGAGATCGGCCACGGTTTCGATGATCAGGGTGCGAAGTACGACGGTGATGGCAATCTTCAGGATTGGTGGACTCCAGCAGATCTTGAGAAGTTCCAAGGGCGAGCCGCGCAATTGATCGCTCAGTACGAGAAGCTCTCTCCGGAAGAGGCGCAAGATTCCCATGTCAACGGCGCTCTCACTATCGGTGAGAATATCGGCGACCTTGGCGGATTGACGATCGCCCATAAGGCCTACCAACTCTCACTCAGCGGAGAAGAAGCTGCAGTTATTGATGGCCTCACTGGCTATCAGCGACTCTTCTTCGGCTGGGCCCAGGTGTGGCGTGGAAAGAGTCGTCCAGAAGAGATGCGTCGACGCCTTGCAACCGATCCACACTCCCCTAATGAGTTCCGTTGCAACCAGATCGTCAGCAACCTCAACGAGTTCTATGAGGCTTTTGATGTGAAGCCAACCGATGCCCTCTACCTTTCACCGGAAGAGCGCGTTCGCATCTGGTAATTGGTCTGGTAACAAGAACCAGTTCAACTTGTTAAGAGGTACGCTAACCACATGAATGCGCTCCTCTTAGCGGCTCTGACGTCCATTTCGACATCGCTAGGTGGTTTATTTACCCTGCGTACAAAAGACCGCTTTCACCTCGTTCTAGGGCTATCTGCGGGCCTTTTACTGGGTCTTGTCGCATTTGACCTCAATCCGCAGATTTATAGCCATACGGGCATCATCTGGGGTGGTTTGCCGGCGGTTCCAGTCGCATTCTGTCTCGGATTCTTAATTCTCCACTTCATTGAGAAGTGGGTTGGCGGCCACGAAGGTCACTCCCATCACTACGAAGATGATCACACCCATGCCGACCATGTCGCTGGGGTCTTCGGAGCGGTCGCAATGGCGGGCCACGTCTTTATGGATGGCGTTGCTCTCGGCGTCGCATTCCATGTCTCACATGCCCTTGGAATGGCCGTCTTCTTCGCACTCCTAGTCCACGCTTTTAGCGATGGCCTCAATACTGTGGCGATGTTGGTCCGTGCTGGTTCATGGAGTCAGAAGGCGATCTCACTCTTAGCCATCGATGCTCTCGTCCGTATCTCTGGAGCGGCGATCGGTAATTCGATCCATCTCAGTCAGGATTCGGTTGCGATCTATCTAGCCTTCTTTAGCGGCTTCGTTATCTACATTGCTACATCGCATATTTTGCCGGAGGCACATGCCAACCACCCATCGCGTTTTACGATGGGGGCTACGGCACTTGGTGTTGCAATCATGTGGGTGGTTGTTCGCACCCTCGGTTAATTGCTCTAACTACTTAGCGGCAAGACGTGCTGCGCGGCGAGTTGCCTGTTCTGCAGGGTTTGGAACCGGAACCGCAGCGAGCAGACGCTGGGTATAAGGATCCTGTGGGTTCTTCAAGATATCGTCACGATTCCCTGATTCAACCAAACGACCATTCTGCATAACCGCAATGCGGTGCGCCAAGATATCGACAACAGCCAAGTCGTGGCTGATGAAGAGACATGCGAAGTTCAACTTGCCTTGAAGATCCTGCAAGAGCTCGAGGAAGCGAGCTTGCACCGATACATCGAGCGCTGATGTTGGTTCGTCAGCGATCAAGAGATCTGGAGTCAAAGCGAGAGCACGGGCAATACCTACACGTTGACGCTGACCACCAGAGAGTTCATGTGGGTAGCGGTTGCGGTAGCTACGTGGAAGTTCAACGGAGTTGAGGAGTTCTTCTACCTTGTGATCAAGGTCAGCGCCCTTTGCAAGGCCAGCTAAGAAGATTGGCTCACCGATCGACTCACCGATTGGAAGACGAGGGTTGAGTGATGATGCAGGATCTTGGAAGACGATACCTGTGTGGCGACGAATTCCCTTGAGCTCTTTGAGAGTTGCCTTGGAGATATCGTTGCCGACAATGTTGATTGATCCTTCCTTGATTGGAATGAGACCAATCGAGGCGCGACCAACAGTTGTCTTTCCAGAACCTGACTCACCGACGAGACCGACGATCTCACCTGGGTAGATCTCAAGGTTGAACTCTTTAACCGCAGTGAATGCCGGAATACGGCCACGCTTTGGATATTCGATAGTGACATTCTCGAGCTTGATAACTGGGGCTGGCTTTGCATCCACCTTGTAAGGGAATGGGCGAGCCTTCGTTGAGCCAAGCTTTGGAACCGCACCAAGAAGTTCTTGTGTGTAAGGGTGCTGCGGGCGATTGAAGATCTGGTCAGCGCTACCGTGTTCGACGGTATTGCCATCCTTCATCACCAAGATCTCATCTGCCATATCGGCAACAACGCCCATATCGTGGGTGATCAAGAGGATCGCAGAATTCAGACGAGTCTTAAGACCGCGCATCAAATCGAGGATTTCAGCCTGGACGGTCACATCAAGTGCTGTGGTTGGTTCGTCGGCAATCAAGAGTGCAGGATCACAGGCAAGTGATTGCGCGATCATCGCACGTTGACGTTGTCCACCAGAGAGCTGATGTGGGTACTTATCAAAGGCGGTCTCTGGGTCTGGAATTTCCACCATGCTGATGAGTTCGATCGCACGCAATCTCGCCTCAGATGGATCCATCGTGAAGTGGGTGCGCAAGGTTTCAACGATCTGGAATCCAATTGTGTACACCGGGTTGAGCGCTGTCATTGGCTCCTGGAAGATGTAAGCAACTTCTTTGCCGCGGAACTTACGTAACGTCTTATTTGAAGCCCCAAGGACCTCTGTGCCCTTCACCTTCACACTGCCTGCTACCCGAGCATTGCTGGCAAGGAGAGACATGATGCCCATCGCAGTGGTCGACTTGCCTGAACCGGATTCACCGACGATCGCGAGAACCTGACCGGCCTCGACATCAAAATTCATATTAATTGCAGCTGGATACCACGTTCCATCTACCCAGAACTCAATTGTGTAGTTCTGTACCTTTAGTACGGGATCGCTCATGAGTGTGACCATTCCAATCCATTGTCCTGTGAGAAGATGTGTGCATGACGGTCCGCAGTAATACTGATCTCTACCGCCCAAGAAGCGTCTACGCCTCCATTGCGGTTACCGCTTTTATTGTGATTGGTCTCGTAGCGCAATCCATCAACCACGGAACCATCCTCGAACGAGTAGATGCGCTTCTGTGGGGCGCCTTTGTTCTGACTGGCGCTTACCTGCTCTTCTACCGTCCATGTGTGATCTACTTCGATGAAGGCATCACCATTATCAATCCCTTTAAGAGTCAGACTCTGGGATGGGATGTAGTCGAGAGCGTCGAAGCCCAATACACGATGGGTCTGCAAGTCAAAGGAGAGATCATCAGAGCCTGGGCTGCTCCAGCTCCCGGTCGATACCACTCCCGCAGTCTGCATCCCTCTGAAGTCAAAGGAATGAAGATCGGATACGACGGCTTGATCCGTCCCGGTGAATCCCCACGTAGTGATTCGGGGCAGGCTAGCTACCTCGCTAAATTGCGACTCGAAGCCTTCAAAGCCTCGAACATCGAGCCAGCTTCTGCTTCCGAAGCCATCAACTATCGAGGCATAACTCTTTTCGTTACCCTCTTCGTACTTGCTCTCGGCGCGAGTTTCTAGATCCATTAACGCTGTGTGAGCGCTCATAGCGACTCTCGCTCTTTAGCAATATCGGATGCGCGCTGGCGATCCTTCTTCGAGATTCTCCGGCGCTGACGTGGATCAAATGCATCGCGAAGTCCATCGCCAATGAAGTTAACCGATAAAGCGATCGAGACGATGAAGAAGCCTGGGTACCAGAAGAGCCATGGGCGAGATGTGAAGGAATCCTGATACTGACTGATGAGCAAGCCAAGGGATACATCCGGAGCAACAACACCAAATCCGATGTAGGAGAGCGCAGTCTCGAGCAGGATTGCACCCGACATTAATAGCGTCACTGAGACGATGATGATTCCCACTGCATTTGGCAGGATGTGCTTGAAGATAATACGGCGGTTACTTGCACCCGCAACACGAGCTGCATCCACGAATTCGAGCTCGCGCAACTTCAAGAACTCACCACGAACCAGGCGACTAAGTCCCGTCCAGGCGAAGAGTCCAAGGTACATCGCCAAGAATGGGACTCCGAGGTTGCCGTAGTGGTAACCAACGACCGACCCGATGATGATGGATGGAATAGTGATGATGAAGTCTGTGAAACGCATCAAGATCGCATCGACTTTTCCACGGTAGAAACCAGAGATAGAGCCCATGATAGTTCCAAGGGTTCCACCGATTGCACCGATGATGAACATGACGAGAATCGATCGTTGAGCACCGCGCATGACAAGTGCCAAATAGTCGCGACCAATGTCATCTTGACCGAATGGGTGCTCCCCTAGGCCAAATGTCTTAGAGAATGGATTCAGACTCATCGTTGGGCAGCCAATTTCACCATGCGGGCAAGGAGCAAAAGCGCCTTCTGGGATATCGCTGATGCTGTACTTCCACCAGCCCTTGACCTTCCAAGGTCCCAACTTAAAGTCGAGTGCTGAATAAACGATGATAATGAGAGAGACAAGGATGAACACAGAGATCATCGCTCCGCGGTGACGGATGAAACGACCAAGAACAATCTGGCGTTGGCTCTTTCCTTCAACCTCTTTATTGGCGATAGCGCCTTCACTTGAGTCGCGCTGAGCTTCCAACGCCTCTTTCTTCTTTCGATTGAAAATCATTATTTTCCTGCCCCCACTCTGATTCGTGGATCAAGTGCACTGTAAAGAAGATCTGCTACGAGGTTGGCAAGCACTGCAAGAGATGCCGTAATAAAGAAGACAGACATGAGCAGGTTCAGGTCAAAACCGAGGAGTCCCTGGCGGAAGAGTGTGCCCATTCCGACCCAGCCGAAAACTGATTCAGTGATGATCGCGCCACCAATAATGCCCATGAAGTCGGCAACGATGATCGTTGAAAGTGGTATAAGGGTATTTCTGAAGGCGTGGCGCATGATGACAGTACGTTCATTAAGCCCCTTTGCACGTGCTGTCCGGATGTAATCGCTATTGAGGACTTCGAGAAGAGTTCCACGAGTAAAGCGAATGTAACCAGCGAATGAGATGAGCAAGAGCGCCAAAGTAGGCAGGATCAGGTGCATCAAGGTATCGAGTGTCATAAACCAGTAATTTGCAGGATCGATCTGCGAATTATTCTGACCAATTGTTGGAACCGGACGGTTATTGATCGCATCTGTCGCCATGTAAGGAGCCCAGGTCTGCATCAGTTTGTCGAGCAAAACCAGGAGGCCGAAGATAAATCCAGTAATTGTTGACGTTCTCATGATCGCACCACGATCGATCTTTGCGATAAGTCGACCAGTGATAAGAGAGACGGCAATTGTGATCACTGCTAAGAGCAGAATGGTTGATGTGCGAGCGTAATGACGCATGAAGTAGTTGGCAGGGTAATAGCTCAATACACCGATAGCGACCACAATAAGTGAAGCGCGCAGCGCAACCTTGTTCTCTAAACCGGTTGAAAGTTGAGTAACGCCACAAGCAACACCAGCGCCAAGGATGGCAAGAACAACGATGCCAAGTCCTGGGTGGATGAACCACTTGAGCAGACTCAAGGTCTCAAGCAAGATTGCTGTAAATCCAGCGGCAATCGCAAATACCGTCAGAGCGCGCTTACGCGTTCCGGAAATAATCGCGGACCAGAAGACGCCACTCACCGTGGAGAAGAAGATGATGGAGGCTAGCGGGATGGTCGGGGAAGAGAGGAAGGTGTTAAAGCGAATTGCTAGGTACTGCTTCAGAAGAACTGCAACCCAAAATACTGGGAGCGAGAAGAGCAAGAAAGATACAAAGGTCATCGCGTAATCGAAACGACTGTATTGGCGAAGAGCGGTGACGATGCCGATGGTGATACCCAGAATGCAGGCAACGATCGTTGACATTGTGACCAAACGTAGGGTGACCGGGATCGCGTTTGCGATGAGCTCGGTTACTGGGTGGCCATCGCGCGCATTTCCAAAGTTCACATGGCCAGCGAGTCCACCCAAAATTCCACGAAGCCAATAGAAGTAGCGAAGTGGTGGCGGGACATCGAGCTGAAGGGTTCTGGTGAGATTAACGATCTGCTGCTTGGCATTTGGCTCGCTACTTGTGCGCAAGCCTTCAAGCGGGTCGCCTGAGATCGCAGCTAAATTGTAAAGAATAAAGCTTGAGCCAAAGAGGATGACAAGGAGAACTCCGATGCGTCGAGAGATAAAGGCGAACACTCTACTTACTCCTTAAATAGTCTGACTCAAATTAACGATCAAAAGAGTGATGTCCGGGTTGGTTTAAAAACCTCCCCGAACACCACTCCTCATGATGTCTTACTTAGGTCCCAGTTAAGGCATTACCTCAAACCGGGTCCGGCTACCAAGATTTAATATCTTAGTATGACCACTCCCAGTAATTCCAAACGAGGTTTGGAGAGAGTGGAGCTGGCTTTACATTCTTCAGTGTTGAGTTGTAAGCCGTAACCGCAGGGTGCTGGAAGATCGCAGCGGTGAGAGCATTCTCATTGATAATGCGCTCAGCCTGGATGATCTTTGCATCTACTGTTGCATCAGGAAGCTTGTTTTGGAGCTGCTTCAAGACTGCATCAAGAGTTGGGATATTCCAACCCATGTGGTTATTTGTGCCATCGCTGGCGAAGTTAGCATTTGTTCCAGCCTGTGTCACAGATGATGGGCACCATGCATAGAACTCAGCGTCGAATGAAGAGTCGTTCAACTTTCCTGACCAACCTGCAGTCACAGAAGCTGTGACGTCGAAGCCAGCCTTCTTAAGAGCTGGAACAACGAGTGCTGCCTCAGCTGCGCGACGAGCGTTTGATGCAGGAACCATGAGGTTAACCTTCACAACAGCGTTCGTAGCAGATGCAGTTGGGTAGTACTTCTTTACGAGACGGAGTGCCTGGGCTGTGCGATCTGCCTGGGTACCTGCGCTGTAAACAGCTGAACCATTACCAGAAGTGATCTTCGAGTAGTTGGTCTGGCCTGGAAGCACGAATGTTGAAGATGGTACGACCGCAGCAGAGTTCACTGGGACAACAATCTTCGAGACGATCTCTTCACGAGGGTATGCGAGGAGGAAGGCCTTACGGAGATCCTTACCAGCAGCGCTCTTGTCAGAGAATGGTCCGTTATATGTGCTTGTTGTACCGAATGTTGCGCCGGTACGGAGATCGATGTGCTCGTAGCAAGCTGAAGTTCCGTTTGCAACGTTAACACCCTTAAGGGCCTTGAGCTGTGTAACAGCATCTGCAGTAGCTTGACCTGAGTAGAGGTCGATTTCGCCGTTAGCAAGTGCCTGTGACGCTGCAGTTCCATCAGCGATGAATCGGAAGATGAGAGTATCAATTCCACCCTGAATTGCTGGGCCTGAGTTGTACTTCTCGTTCTTCTTGAGAGTCAATGACTGATTTGTGATCGCGCTTGAAACGATGTATCCACCGTTGCTTACGAGAAGAAGTGGGTTTGTTGAAGCGTCGATCTGGGTGATGTTGTAATCGTTTGACCAGATCTTTGCGATCTTCTTGAGTGTGGCTGTGTCATATGAAGTTACTGCCTTCAAGAATGCATCTTTAGCCGCATTGTTCTCTGCAACAGTTCCAAGTGCCTTCTTGCCGTTCGCCATCTCGATGAGAGTGTGAACTGGTGATGGGCCAGGGCCGTAGAGGTCCCAGTTAGGAATTGGATTCTTGTACTGGAGTGTGAGTGACATCTTGTCAGCTGAAAGTGTTGGAAGACCTACGATGTTGTCATCGTATGTTCCGCCGTAACCAAGTGAGTTGAACGCTGGAGAAACCTTTGCATCTCCTGGATCGCCAAGTCCTGCCTTGATTGAGTATGCAGAGCTTGAAAGAACGTGGCTCAACATGAGATCAACTGCGGTGATTGGTGTTCCATCTGACCAGACGCGGCCAGGCTTTACTGTGTAGGTGACACGGAAGTCTTTTGCACTGTTCTTGGTGATTGCATATGTACCAAAAGTTGTGTTTTGAACGAGTGTCTTGTGGTCATCGTAGTAATTGAAACCAGAACCCGAAACGTAGGCAATATCTGCATTCGTTGTGAGGTTGGTGTCAGGAGTTCCGTTGTTGAGTGATGTGAAAGCGTTTGTCTCGTGAATCACTACAGTTGAGCGAGCCGCATGCGCAGGAGCTGTGAAGCCCGCTGCGATGAAACCAGCAACTGTAAGTGAAGCAACGAAAGCACGCTTTGTCTTACGTGTAATCATTTTTTCTCCTTATCGAGGGACCGCAAGTAAAGTGGACCTAGCTAGAGACCACCCCTCCATTGCGGAAGTTGGGCAAGTCTGCACTATATGTCCGAATATGAGCAAGATTTATCCGCTTTGTAACGAAAACTTAACCATCGCTGGCCAGCGTAAATAGGCCTTACGCTCGGCTCTCGCGAGCGCTTTGCAACTTAGCGCTGGTGAAGGAGTCCTTGGACCTGGATCTCTGCCGAAAAGGCAGCGGGATGGCCGCTCCGAGAAAAAGGTAAAGTGGAGAGGGTGAGCGCCCAATCCAAGAACACATTCTCGTATTCAAAGAAGGTTCAGTTGGATGGCGCATTAGGACGCACGGGTGAGATCACTACCCCGCATGGCGTAATCCAAACACCTGCATTTATTCCAGTTGGCACAAAGGCGACCGTAAAAGCTGTTCTTCCAGAATCCATGGGCGACCTTGGTGCGCAAGCGCTCCTTGCAAATGCCTACCATCTCTATCTGCAACCAGGGCCAGATATCGTTGATGAAGCAGGTGGCCTTGGCAAGTTCATGAATTGGTCTGGCCCTACCTTCACCGATAGTGGCGGCTTCCAAGTTCTCTCACTAGGTGTTGGTTTTAAAAAAGTGATTGCGATGAATGAAGATACCTTCCGCGATGATCAAGTTATCGCTGAAGGAAAAGATCGTCTCGCTCATGTTGACGATGATGGCGTTACCTTCAAATCACACTTGGATGGATCGATCCATCGCTTTACTCCGGAGGTTTCGATCGGTATCCAACATCAATTAGGTGCCGACATCATGTTCGCCTTTGATGAGTGCACCACCTTGCACAACACTCGTGGCTATCAACAGAAATCATTAGAGCGCACCCGACTCTGGGCGAAGCGCTGCTTGGTCGAACATGGTCGCCTCACTCAAGTCAGATCGGATAAGCCCTACCAAGCGCTCTTCGGAGTTTTACAAGGTGCTCAATATGAGGACCTCCGTCGTAAAGCAGCTAAAGATTTATCAGGACTCGATGAAGATGGAATTACCTTTGATGGTTTTGGTCTTGGTGGAGCGCTCGACAAGGAGAAGCTCGGCACGATTGTGAGTTGGCTCTGCGAAGAGTTGCCCGATAACAAGCCACGCCACTTACTTGGTATTGGTGAGCCCGATGACCTCTTCGTTGGAGTCGAAAATGGCGCTGATACCTTCGACTGCGTTGCGCCATCGCGCCAGGCCCGTACCAGCGCTGTCTTTACCAAGGATGGTCGCGTAAACCTCACTAATAGTAAGTATCAACGTCAGTTCTCCCCCATCGATGAGAGCTGTGATTGCTACACCTGTAAGCACTACACCGCCGCGTACCTCAACCATCTCTTCAAGGCGAAGGAGATGCTCGCATCAACCTTGGCTACGATTCATAACGAGCGCTTCATTGTGCGCTTAGTTGATCAGATGCGTGATGCCATCACCAATGGCGATTTCTATGATCTCAAGGCAGATTTCTTGGGCCGCTTCTATGCAAGCAAGGCCGGCGCTTAATTATTAATTAAGCAACCTGGAATGATCGTTTGCTAAGTCCCATCCAGTAGCCATCGATCGTTGTATCAGGTGCGACATCAGCAACTGCTGCAGCACCTAAGGTAATAAAGATCGGTGCAAAGTGTTCAACTGTTGGATGCGCATATGGCATTCCTGGAGCAAGTGACTTGTAATTCATTAACTCATCTACTGCGCCGCGATCGAGCGCTTCCTTCGCCCAGATATCGAACTCTTTTGACCAACCTGGTGGCGTCGCATTGATCGACCAATCGCGCAGGAATGGCAATCCATGAGTCATGAATCCGCTGCCGATGATCATGACGCCTTCATCACGAAGTGGCGCGAGCTTCTGTCCAAGCTTGAAGAGTTTCTCTGGATCAAAGGTTGGGATCGACATTTGAATGACTGGGACATCAGCTTCTGGATAGAGCTTCATCAACGGCACATAAGCACCATGATCTAATCCGCGGCGATGTTCAACGATGGGCTCGCCTACTAAGGCTTTGATGCGTGCAGCCAATTCGGGTGCAACTGGCGCTGGATATTGAAGTTGGTAATAACGAGGCGCGAATCCACCGAAGTCATAGATAAGAGGAACGCCAGGTTCGGTTGCGCTGAGTGAGAGCGGTGCTGATTCCCAATGCGCACTGACGATCAAGATCGCCTTTGGCTTAACAAGTTGCTTGCTCCAAGCAGCGAGTTCGCCGCCCCAGATCGCATCATCAAGTAGTGGTGGTGCGCCGTGGCTCAAATAGAGGGCTGCTGCGCGCTCGGTACTCCCCTGGATTTCGCTCATGCCAAAAGGCTACATCCATTTAGTTGAATATTCAACTAAATCTTCTTCTCCTCAATCCTGGCGATTCGAGCCCGGGCTACCTCTTGGCTTGGCGACTCGTTACCCAACGTCCACGAAAGAACTCCTAATAGAAATGTAGCAGCAACTACCCACGCCTTGCTGACCTGCTTGAGCCCCAAGATCTCGCGCTGCTTAGGAGTGAGCGAGTAGACCGCGGACTTAGCAAGGAAGCGATAGAAGATGAGTGGTCCGATCCCAAGCGGCGGCTTCAAGATAAATCGAACGACGTTGGCCGTGTGTTGAGATGGCGCTAGCTCCTCATCGGCAAAGTTATCCATCACCGCTTTTAATTCAGCCATGCTCTGTGGCGCTGAGGTTAGACCAAGACCCACCGCACTCTTTGACCACTGTCTGACGTATTCATCGCCATCACCAAAGCTTGGATGAAATTCCAGATGGGTCTGCAGAAAAGAATCTGTAAATGCGCAATGCACCCAGAGCAAATACCGTGGATCTGATGCTTTATATGGTGATGTACTTCCAGATTTTGATTGGTAATCACCCGTGACTCGCTTGTGCATCTCATTGACGCGAGCAGCTTCACGAGCAATCGCTTCAGTCGAACCAAAAGTTGTGATGGTCAACCAGCGCGACGTACCTGCAAGGCGACCAAGTGGATCGGTCTCATACCGTGAATGTTCGGCGACGCCAGTCAACGCGGCCGGATGAGCCGCTTGAAGTAAGAGTGCGCGAACGCCACCAACGAGAGTTGCGATATCGCCATGAACTTTCCAGACCGGGCTATCTACTCCGAATAGACCGACATCATCACCGATCTCGATCTGCTTAACCCAGTCGGGCCTGCCATCTGGCGATCCAGAAACGATCTGCCGAAAGCGATTAGCGATACGTCTCTTCATGAAAGAAAAAAGTGCGAAAGATTAAAGTGTCGCGAAACCAGCTTCAAGGACATCGAGCGCATCACGAAGAAGTTCTTCAGTAATAACGAGCGGTGGCAAGAAGCGGATGACATTTGCGTAGGTACCGGCAGTAAGGATCAAGACGCCGTTCTGCTGGCAATACTTAATAACCTTCGCCATCGCCTCTGGATTTGGCTCCTTTGAGCCTGGCTTGATGAGTTCGATCGCCTGCATCGCGCCACGGCCACGTACTTCACCGATCACCGAATACTTTGACTTCAACTCGTTGAGGCGTGAAGAGAGAATCTCACCGAGCATACGTGCGCGAGCGACCAAACCTTCTTCTTCAATAGTCTCGAAGACGCCAAGTGCAGCGGCACATGCGAGTGGGTTTCCACCGTAGGTGCCACCAAGTCCTGCAACATGGCTGGAATCCATCACTTCAGCGCGACCTGTGACAGCAGCGAGCGGGAGTCCGCCGCCGAGTCCCTTTGCCGTTGTGACGAGATCAGGGACTACGCCCTCATCTTCACAGGCGAAGAGATTGCCAGTGCGAGCAAAACCAGATTGAACTTCATCGGCGATGAAGAGAATGCCGTTTTCATTTGCATACTTCTGCAGCCCTGGAAGGAATCCCTTTGGCGGAACAATGAATCCACCTTCACCAAGAATTGGTTCGATCAAGATGGCAGCAACATTCTTTGCGCCAACTTCTTTCTCAATCTTGTGAGTGATGTGTTCCAGTGACTCTGCAGTGATATTCGCGAGGTCGCCTTCATAACGATATGAGTAAGGCATTGGCATGCGATAGATCTCTGGGGCGAATGGACCGAAGCCATCCTTGTACGGCATGTTCTTTGCAGTAAGTGCCATCGTTAAATTAGTACGGCCGTGGTAGGCGTGCTCGAAGACGACGATCGCCTGACGCTTTGTGTAGTGGCGAGCAATCTTGATTGCATTCTCGACTGCTTCAGCGCCAGAATTAACGAGCACGGACTTCTTTGCAAATGTTCCTGGAGTGTTCTTGTTCAACCACTCGCAGACTTCAATGTAATTCTCATATGGAGCTGTCGTGAAATTTGTATGAGTGAATTCGCGAACCTGCTTGATGACTCGCTCGACAACGCGCGGTGCGCTGTTGCCAACATTGGTCACGCCGATACCTGCGCCAAGATCAATGATCTGGTTGCCATCGATATCGAGCAAGATCGCATCATGCGCCTTTTCGACGATGACGGGTATCGCCATGCCAAGTCCACCAGAAGTCGCTTCAGTACGGCGCTTGAGCACCTCGGCTGACTTGGGTCCAGGAATAGCGGTAACTACTCGGCGAACCTGAGGGACGGCATCTGTATCGATCATGGATAAAGTCTAAAGCCATGGGGGCGATGCAGCGGACCGAGAAAAGTGAAGTTAGGCTTAACCTTATGAACGAGCTGCGAGCGAGCGCACCACTGCTGGAGGCCTACCTCTCTTACTTCGAGAGCAAGCGTCTGCCCTTCACGATCCCTGGCCACAAACAGAAGGCGAGCCGCCTCGATGCTGGGCTCGGAGCCGTGGTCGATAGCGATACGCCGCTCTATGGCGGACTCGATGAGATCAAATTAACAAACCAAGTTCTTCGTAAGGCTGAAGGTTTGGCTGCAACGTTGTGGGGCGCTGACTATGCCCGCTTCTCTACCGGTGGATCCACACATGCCAATCAGGCGATGCTCTTAGCTCTCGGAAAGCCTGGCGACAAGGTAGCGGTGACCCGAACAGCTCACCGATCGATTCTCTCGGCACTCGTCCTCGCAGGTCTTGAACCAATCTGGTTATCCCCCGAGATCAATGATGCGACAGGTGTTCCTACTGGCATCGCACTCGAAACTTTTAAAGCGGTCGTTGATCAGAAACCAATTGCATTAATTTTGACCGAACCTGGATACCTCGGAACGCTCTCTGATCTTCCTGCACTCATCACTGAAGCTCACTCACATTCCATCCCGGTCATCATCGATGCCGCATGGGGTGGCCACTTTGGCTTCCATAACGATCTTCCACGTCACTGTCTTCAACTTGGCGCCGATGCACTTATCACCAGTGTTCACAAGGCCTTGCCGGGATACAGTGCAAGCGCGCTCTTAATTGCCCAAGGTAAGTATCTGAACCTCGATCGCATCGAACAATCTTTCGAAACCACTCACACTACATCACCGGCTGGAGCACCACTTGCTTCAATTGATGGCGTCCGAGCTCTCCTTGAAACTCGCGGCGAAGAACTGCTCGGCAAACTGCTCACGAATATTCACTCCTTCAGAACTCGCGTTCAGGCGGAGTTCGCGCTTCCCATCTTCTTAACTCCTGCCGACTTTGCCCCGGGACGCTTTGATCCTTCAAAGATCGTTCTTCGCGCTAATCAATTAGGCGCATCGGGTGTTGAGATTGAAAAAGCTCTTGGCGCAGCTGGAATCCGCGTCGAAATGGCTGATCGAGATACCGTCGTATTTCTAGCGACCATCGCTGACTCTGATGGAGATTTTGATCAATTGGCATCGGCTCTCATCCCAATTCTCAAGGCGCATCAGCAAGATCCTCGTCCCTCTGCGACAGCGCTCAGCTGGTCAGTCGTTCCACAACGTGGCATCTCAATGCGCGATGCCTACTTTGCTCAGACCGAGATGGTTGCAGCCACCGATGCGATCAGCCGAATCTCTGCAGATTTGATCGCGCCATATCCTCCTGGGGTCGCCGTAGTTGCACCCGGCGAAGTTCTTACACCTCAGATCATTGAAGGTCTCGCTGCTTCAAAGGCCGCCGGAGTTCGAATCGCTTATGCAACCGATCCATCCCTGTCCACTTATCGAGTAGTTAAGTAGAATCGCGAAATGGCTTACATCGGCAATATGTATGGGCCGGCATTCACCTTCTTAGGCGTCCAATCCTGCGATCTTGAAGTGCCTGAAAGTTATGCGGGTGCGGATGTTGTGATTATTGGTGCGCCCATCGATTCCGGAACATCATTCCGTTCTGGCGCAAAATTTGGACCACAGGCGATTCGCGGAACCGATTACCTGCCACACGATGGTGAACGTCCACACATGGCACTTCGTACCGATGGCCTCAAAGATTTAAAGGTTGTTGATGCCGGCGATCTCTTAATGCCACCCGATGATCTTGTTAAAGCGCTCAAGCTGCTTGAAGCTGCGACTGAGAAGATCACGGCAAGTGGTGCGATTCCGCTCATCCTTGGTGGAGATCATTCGATCACATCTGCAGATGTCGTAGGCATTGCGAACAAGATGGGTTGGGGCAAGGTCTCGATGATCCACTTCGATGCCCATGCAGATACCGGCGATACTCAGAATGGCTCACTCGTTGGCCACGGAACACCGATGCGTCGATTGATTGAATCAGGTGCCGTACGTGGCGATCGCTTCTTGCAGTTAGGCCTTCGCGGGTATTGGCCAGAACCTGTCACGCTCGATTGGATGCGCGATCAGAAGATGCGCTCGTACGAGATGACTGAGATTCATCACCGTGGCTTAAAGGCAGTATTAGATGAGTCTTTTGCAACGCTCACCGATGGTTGCGATGGCGTCTTCTTATCTGTCGATATCGATGTCGTCGATCCAGGAATGGCTCCAGGTACTGGCACACCAGAACCAGGTGGCATGACATCGCGCGAACTCCTTGAGGCAGTTCGCAGAATTTGTCTCGAGCTTCCAGTGGTCGGTATCGATGTTGTTGAGGTCGCACCTGCATTTGATAGTTCAGATATCACAGCGATGCTTGCAAACCGAGTTGTCCTTGAGGCGCTCAGCGCAATCGCGCTGCGACGTAAGGGCGGTATCTACTCCCCTGTTCGCAATCTCTTAGATCGCTAACGCTTCAAAGTAGCGCGGAATTAGAGGGTCGCGAGAATCGCTTCGATATCGCTGACCTGAGTCCACGGATTCACAATCGCAAAACGCAAGATTGGCTTTCCGTGATGCGCTGATGGCGTGACAAAGCCGATCTGATCGGCAAGCAACTTATCGCTCCATGCTTGGTAATCAGTCGCCTCCCAGCCAGGGCGAGTGAAGGCGACGATCGAAAGATTCGGCTCAACAAGAAGTTCTAATCGCGGATGCGCCTTGATGAGGTCTGCAGCTGCGCGAGCCACGAACATCGTCTTATCCATCGCTTCGGCATAGGCATCTGTGCCATGAGTTGCGAGCGAGAACCACAACGGTAATCCGCGAGATCTGCGAGTCAATTGAATTGCGTAATCTGATGGATTCCATTCACCATCATCATTGAGAGTATCTAAGTACTCAGCATGTTGAAGGTGTGCCTTCTTCGCTAGCTGTGGGTTGCGGTAAATAAGTGCGCAGGCATCAAAAGGTGCAAAAAGCCACTTGTGTGGATCGACGATCAGCGAATCGGCCTTCTCTACGCCATCGAACTTTGGTCTCACGGTTGGTGAACAGAGCGCAGCAAGTCCATAGGCACCATCGACGTGGAACCAGATCCCTCGAGATTGTGCGTAATCGGCGATTCCATGAAGATCATCAATAATGCCAAGGTTGGTTGTTCCGGCAGTCGCAACGATCGCAAATACTCGATGACCTGCATGCGTTGATTCATAGGCTTCAATCGCAGCCTGCGCTGCAGCGCCTTGCATAATGCCCTGGACATCAGTTGGCACCTTCAGGATTTCGATATCCATGACATCTGCCGCAGATTTAATGGATGAATGAGCTTCGCCACTACATGCAACAACCCACCTAGTTACATCAGTGAATAAGGTGCGGGCGTGATTTCGCGCAGTGACAAGAGCAGAGAGATTTCCGATGGTGCCACCTTGCACAAATACTCCACCGGCAGACTCTGGCAAGCCCGCAAGATCGCTAATCCAACGAAGCGCTTGGTTCTCTGCGAAGACTGCACCGGCGCCTTCAAGCCACGATCCGCCATAGAGTGCACTTGCGCCGACTACTAAGTCAAAGAGGTTTGCAGCTTCTGTTGGCGCTGATGGGATGAATGCTAAGTAACGAGGATGATCGGTTGAGATACATGCAGGCGCTAAGACATCTTTAAAGATGGAGAGTGCAGCACTTCCTCCAAGTCCACCCTTGGTAATGGTGTTGCCGACGAGTGCATATAGTTCTTCAACGCTCTTTGGGCCATCTAGCGGTGGATTATCTTTTAGTCGGATCAATGAGTAGTCGAGAATCTCCTTGGCGAGGGATTCAACTTCGGGTGTGAACTCATGCATGGGTGCAGTCTGCCACTTTCACTTACGAGGCGCGCCAGCAGTACCAGGCGACAACACTTCGCATGCCCATGAATTGATCCCCAAGGAGATTGAGCGCCTTCGGCTTAATTGGTTCGGCATTCTTATGCGTGATGTCCCAGCCTCTACGCACAGCCAAATCATCAACTGGCCAGACATCGAGGCGACCGAGTTGGAAGATTAAGAACATCTCAACAGTCCAGCGCCCGATTCCAAAGAGCGGAATGAGTTCGGCGATGATCGCTTCATCGTCCATATGTGGGAAGCGCTTGAAGTTCACATCACCAGAGAGCGCTGCTTGAGTTAACTCATCAATGGTTCGCACCTTGGCGCCAGTAAGTCCCACGGATTGCAACTCCTTGAGCGATAGCGCCCCTACCTTTGCCGCAGTGATCGACCCGTTGCACTTCTCTTGCAATCGACCACCAATTGTTCTAGCTGCGGCAGTACTCACCTGTTGGGCAATCACGGCACGAATCAGCGATTGATAATGAGTCTGGGTGGGCTTCTCAAGTCCAAAGGTGCATGGTGCGAGTCGCTTGATTGGATCGGCAAAGGCTGGATCAATCTTTGGAATACGCCGCTTGATTGCCGCTAACTCTTTTGCGCGATCACTCATCTGTAGTCAGCGATCATTAAATGCGATGGACCTTATGGTTTGCAGCTTGTGCGATGGGACGGATCACCATCGAGTCGACATTGAAATGATCAGGCAGCATCACTGACCAGCGAATGGCTTCTGCAACATCCTCTGCAACAAGCGGAGCAGCGACGCCCTTGTAAACATTCTCGGCCTTTTCAGGATCTCCTAGTCGAACGAGTGAGAACTCATCAGTCTTCACCATGCCCGGTGCAATCTCAGTCACGCGGATCGGTTCACCGTTAAGTTCGAGTCGAAGTGTGCGGGCAAGTGAGGTCTCAGCATGCTTTGCCGCAACATAACTTCCGCCATTCTCATATGCAGTATGTCCGGCGGTTGAGGAGATGATGACGATGTGGCCTTTACCGTTCTTGCGAAGCACCGGTGTCAACGCCTTCACGACGCGGACTGCGCCAATCACATTTACCTCGTATGTCTTCTGCCAGATAGCAGGATCTGAATCCAAGACCGATGATGCGTCGAAGGCACCACCAGCGCAGTTGATCACAACATCCAAAGTGCGATCAGCGAAGAGTGCAGCCAAGAGATCGACGCTCGCCTGATCTGTGACATCAAGAGCAATGGTTTCAATATTCTCATTCTTTGCTGCAAGCTCTGCTAGGCGATCAATTCGGCGAGCGGCCGCAACGACGTGATATCCGTTTTCGGCTAGAAGAAGCGCCGTTGCAGCACCGATTCCACTGCTTGCTCCTGTGACAACTGCCGTTGGCTTTTTGCTCATGGCGCAATCATAAGCGCACGTACCAGCGCCTGGTGATCTGCGGTAAGTCCCTTGTATTCAACGGTTTCGGGTGACATTGAAGCGAGCGTTTGAGCGAAGGCTGCCGCTTCATCAGGACGAGAGATGATCCACTCCAACGGTTCTGCTCGGTTTCGGATGGTGAAGAGTATGGATTCACTCTCGGCGCTTCGAGTAAGCGTCTGTCTCTCAGTCCGCCACCAGTACTCGTGTGGCACAGCAGGTTGGTGAATGGATTCTGGCTGATGCAGATGATGGGTTGAGTGCAGCGACCAGTTCTTACGCCACACCGCACGGTCTGCAGTGATCTTGTCGAAGGTGGGAGTCATGTACGGCTGAAGTCCAGTTGTATATCCAGGAACCGGTGCATGGATCTGATCTAAACTCTTGCCGAGTTTTTCAGAGAGTTTCCATCGCGATGGGAAGAGGACTGCTCCTACAATGAGAGTCCATACGCCATCAATCTTCTTTAGGACGCAGAGATCTTCAGCAACGACTCGGGATAATTCCAAGAGCGGATCTGGTGAATCTAACTCTGCGATGTAGCCGGATTCTAGATGGCGAATGGAATTAGTCTTAACCTCATAGTGCGCAGAGTGAAACTCTTCCAAGTTTCGACGGATCTCTTCTACGAAATAGTTGATCTCGGTGATATGGCCTGGGATGGTTCCATAAATTAAGTCGCGCTTTAGGGCGATGAGTTCGCTGCGCTCGGTAAGTTGGTCTAAAAGATCGGGACCGCCTTCTAACCATTGAGCTGGATCTAAGGTGCGCAGACCCATCGCCAACTTAAATGGCTTGCCATCGGTTGGTGGCCCGTAGACATAATCGCTCACTCGCTAATCATCTCCTATCGAAGAAGTGAAAGGTAGGCTGACTTCATGTTGATCTTGCTTCCGCCGAGCGAAGGGAAGAACTCCCCCGAAAGTGGAAAGCGGCTAAACCTCACATCCTTGGTTGCGGCAGAAGAGTTGCACGATCTACGTGCCACGGAGATCGAAGCACACCGAAACCTTGATCTCACATCATGTCGACCGGCTCATGAGATCTATAGCGGAGTGCTCTACCAAGCACTTGATTGGCAGGGCCTGCCTCAGAGCGCAAAAGCTCGAGGCGAGAAGTCGATCCTCATCATCTCTGCACTCTTTGGCCTGGTCGCTATGAATGATGTGATTCCGACCTACAAGGCAAAGATCAAGAGTGCGACCTGGCGTACGGCGATCAGTGAATACCTCGATGATCGTGGCGATGATTTAATCATTGATGCGAGATCCTCAACCTATCAAGGCGTCTGGACTCCCCCGCCTTCAAAGACGGTTGCGATCCGGGTCTTTCAAATCAAGGCGGGTAAGAAGAGCGTCATTACCCATATGTCGAAGAAGTATCGGGGCGAGCTCACGAGGTTGCTGCTGCAAAAGAAGGCACCAACAACACCACGCGAATTACTGGCGATTGCTTCTCAAGAATTTAATTGCGAATTGAAGAGAAGTAAAGGTAAGGAACCTTGGTACTTAGATCTCTTGATTGAGATGCCTTAACACAAGTTAGGCATTCACCGCGCTATCGCACTTACAACGCTGTTCATCTGCGAACTGTTCGAGCGCCTCTTCAATATGTTGGCCACAACCCTCCCAGGTCGCTTTGCCACACGTACCGCATCGGACTGCACTACACATATCTACTTCCCACTTCCTTCGATGACGGGCTTACCGTTCCAGACCCACGAGAGGATTCCCTCTTCTAAATGATGAATCTCTCCAAAACCTAATTCATTCATGATTGCGATTGCACTTAGCGATCGCTTTCCGCTGCGACAGTAGACCGCATACGTTGGCGTGCGATCGAGTTCAGCGACCTTGCCTGGAAAGGTTGGGTTGTTGTAATCGATTAATAACGCGCCTTCGATATGCCCAGCCTCAAACTCTTCGGGTGTGCGAACATCCAAGATGACAACACCGCTCTCGGCAATCGTCTCTGCAAATGCGGTTGGATCTTCGTTAATCACCTGATTAGAGTATCGAATCTCGAATCATATGGATGTAGAAGAGTCCTGGCTTGCGCGAGCTCGGCATTGGTTCGCCTGCGAAATCAAAGCCAAGAGCCTTGTACGCGGTGATCGCTGAATCATTGTGGCGCCAGACTCCGAGTCCCTGCCTGCGCCAACCAAACTCTGCGGCATGCGCGTCGACGTAGTTGAAGAGCGCTCGAAAGGCGCCTTTGCCTCGAACCGCTGGATCACTCCAGCACCCGCCGATCCAACATGTGGCTCCGTGGTCACCATCGAGTACTTCGATATTCATTACTGCAACATCAGCGCCATCTAGGACTGCAACCAACGCTACAAACTTTGCCATCTCGGTTCGCCACTCGGTCTCTGACCATTGGGATTCGGCTTCGAATGAACCACCAAAAGCTTCAGGATTGATCTCTAGCGAGCGAAGGCGAATGGCACGGTAGCGCTGCCAATCATCAGAGCGGAGCAGATCAACGGAGATTGGCTCAGTCATTTAAGCCCTTGCCTGCCAATATCTTTGGAGTGACCTTTTCAATTCTCGAGATTCGAGTCGCCTCTTGCTTTGCTGATGTGAAGTGAAGGATGTAGGCGCGCTGCCGGCCAGGCGTTAACTTCTTAAATGCTGGAAGTAGGCCCGTGCTCTTCTTCAAGATCTTCACAATTTCAGCTGGTATCTCGAAATCAGCGGCCTTTTTCATCGGTACTTGCACACCTGATTCTTCAACGGCGATCGCCTCATTCAAATACTTCTTAATTACCGCGGCCGAAGATTTCACCTCAGCCAAAGTTGTGAATCGGATCTGACGAGCAGATTGCACATTCTCTGTGGCCTGTACCAAGATCTTCTTAGGATCTTTCATGAGGACGCCCTTCATGAAGAGAATGGCAAAGTAATTTTTAAAGCTATGAATGAGAAAGACATTCTTGCCGTCCAGGGTGTAACAAGGCTGACCCCATTTGAGTTCCTCAGTGAGCCCGGTTTCTAGAGCAATCTTTCGAAGTGCTTTGGTCTCGGCTTGCCATTTTGTCAGTTGGCTAATCGCAACATCGACCCTCTTATTCATTCCTAAAGTTTAAGCGAGTAATTCTGAGAGAAGAACCTCAACACGACCCTTGATCTCATCACGAACTCTGCGGACGAAATCGATATCTTGCCCGGCTGGATCCTCGAGGACCCAATCTTCATAACGCTTACCCGGGAAGAATGGACAGGCATCGCCGCATCCCATTGTGATGACTGCATCAGACTCGATGACCGCTTCGGTCGTTAAAACCTTCGGTTCTTGACCCGCGATATCGATTCCTACTTCGGCCATCGTTTCTACTGCGATTGGGTTGATCGAATCTTTAGGCGCAGACCCGGCTGAGAGAACCTCAATACGATCCCCACCCAAGGTACGCATGAACCCGGCGGCCATCTGTGAACGGCCAGCGTTATGAACGCAGACAAAGAGAACAGTTGGCTTCTTCATGCCTCAACTATATGCGGGCCATATGATCATCATATGAGCCAAGGTGAATTGCACGTGAATAAGCCTGGCCGCCTTGCCTTAGTCGGTTCAGGTGAATACCTGCCGGTGATGCAATCTTTTGAAGCAGATTTAATCGCTAGAGGCCCCTCTAATAAATATGTTCAATTGGCGACTGCGGCCGGACGTGAGAGTGCTGATCGTCGTGGATATTGGGAGCGCATCGGTGCAGAGCAAGCTGTGCGAATAGGCGCAGAGCACATTTTCATTCCGGTCTTCAATCGCGAAGATGCGATGAATAAAGAGTATGCAGCGATGGTTGAAGGCGCCGGACTGATCTATTTGAGTGGCGGAGATCCGCATTATCTTTCCGAGACCTTAACTGGCACGCCAGTCTGGGATGCGATCGAACGCAATTGGCGAGCAGGTTCTTCTCTTGCTGGATGTAGTGCCGGTGCGATGGCGATGGGTCCCGATATTCCCAACTTTAGAAAGATGAAGGCCGAAGGAAGTATCGGACTTGGGGTTCTCCCCCACATTCGTACCATTCCGCATTACAACAAGTTCTTCGGTTGGATTCCTGATGCTGCTGCGCAGCTCTTTCTTAAAGCGCCAGATCACATCACCGTGACAGGTATCGATGAAGAGACCGCGTTATGGAGTGATGATCTCGTTACATGGAACGTCAGTGGAAGAGGCGCCGTGCATCTACTTACCGGAGCAAAGACCGGAAAGTTCCAAGATGGTCAACAACTTACCTTTGGGAATTAAGCCTTCGACTGCTTCTCAAACTTTTCAAACTGCCAGAGGTCAATATCATCGAGTTTGATCGGTGAATAACCCTTAGATTCAAGGGCATCGATTAATTGAGTGCGATGCTCGGCTGCGTGATAAATCGCCTCGGCCAGGATCGTTGAGCGAAGGTTTGGCCAGCTCTTCTCGCCTTCAACAATCGTGATGTACTCATCAGGCTTTTCTGCTTCTGCAGCAATCTTTGCGTCGAACTCAGCGAGCTGCTCCTTGAGAAGGTCAAGATCAGCCATTTTCTTCGGTACATGAATATCGCGCCATTGGGCCTGCGTAAGGCAGTAGACATACCAATCTCCGCCACCAACGATGTGCTGGAGGATCTGACCGGCAGTCCATTCGGGATTAACAATGTACGCACCAAGTGCCTCATCAGGAAGGGTCTGCACTGCGTCATATACGCGCTGGTTTGCCCATGCCATGTGGCGGAAGAGTCGGTCAGTTACTTCTTTCATAGCGAAATCATAAACGCTAGGCTCGATCTATGACCAGATCTTCAAAAGATTCAGATGGCGTTTGGGTTTCAGAGTTCCTGGCATCAAGAAGATCGACTCGTGATTTTCTACCAACGCCGGTCCCCCAAGATCTCCTGAACCAAATTCTTACCGATGCGCTGACTGCACCTAGTTGGTCGAATACCCGCCCATTTAAAGTGGCTGTTGCAACAGGTGACCAACGCGATCGCATCAGCAAAGAGTTTCTATCCCGTTGGGACTTTCTCTCGACCAATCTCAAAAACGGCTGGATCGGCAAAGCGAAGATCGCACTAACGCGCAAAGGTCTTCCAACGAGCAATCGCCTTGTTGCCAAGAAGTATCACAAAGATTTGATGCCAGGATCCAAGCGCCTCGGTGCCGAGCTCTTCACAACCTTGGGAATTGCACGAGATGATCGCAAGGCCCGCGATGCGTGGTGGGCAACGAACTACAACTTCTACGGAGCACCTGTCGAACTCTTCGTCTACATTCACAAGAGCCTAGGAATCTTCGCCGCAAGTGATGCTGGATTGATGATGGAGAATCTCATTCTCTCGGCTCATGCCCATGGGCTCGGAACCTGCGCACAAGGTGCAGTAGCAATCTGGGATGACGTCGTTCGCAAAGAGTTTGATATTCCCAAGGAGTACCGACTCCTCTGCGGAATTGCGGTCGGCTATCCAAGCGAAAAGAAGGACAACACCTTCAAGGCCCATCGCATCTCAGTGGATGAGCTTCTTTTTAAGAAGAACTAAAGGCATTTTGATGATTGGTGAGAAGATTTCAAAGATCAGATCGTTGTTGATCGCTTCTCACTTTGGTCCCACAGTCATTGTCGTCACAACTTCTTTCATCCTCAGCGTTTCGCAATTCTCTGCTGCCGGTGCCGCGAAAATTGCTCTGGCGATCTTCGCCGGTCAGCTCGTTGTTGGATGGAGTAACGACCTCATCGATCTCCCACTTGATAAGGCAGCAGGTAGAGAATCCAAGCCGCTCGTAGCAGGAAAGATCACTCCATCCTTTCTTAACGGCAGTATTGCTGTGGCCCTTATTTCGGCGACGCTTCTCTCACTCCTAAGTCCCTTGGGTATCAAGGGAACGCTCGTTCACCTTCTTGGATTGCTCAGTGCGACTCTCTACAACATCCGGCTGAAGTCGACTGTCCTCTCACCAATTCCCTATGTGATCTCCTTTGGAGCGATGCCGTGGGCTATCTATCTCTCTAAATCAGAGACTCCCCCACTCTGGCTTTACTTGGGGTTCGCTCTCTTTGCCGTCGCTTTCCACTTCCTCAATGTCATTAAAGATCTTCAATGGGATCTCAATCAAGGTGTCATGGGGTTGCCTCAAAGAATCGGGCCAAACCGAAGCGTTGGTGTTGCCGTCATTCTTGTTGCCTTAGCAATCCTCGATCTTCTACTTCTTCGCTAAAACAACCCAGAATTGAGATTCAAGAGCTAGCGGGCGACTTTCGGTAGGTTCCACTCAAAGTAGATCGAAAGTTCGCGGAAGATAATTACTACTGCTCCGCCGATTAGAACGGCAATGATGTTCTTTACGTGCAGCTCGCGCAAAAGGACCATCATCGCTGCGCCAAGCAGACATGACGTTCCGACAGTCTCACGGTGAAGAACAACGGGTGGCACCTGGGCGAGTAGATCACGGAGCAATCCGCCCGCGATTCCGCCGATCAAGCCAAGAATGACTGCAATGACAGGATTCACATTCTGAGCCAAAGCAAATGCCGTACTCGATACGGTTGCAACGGCGAGGCCAAAGGTATCGAGCGCTAACAAGAAGCGACCCACCGGTTCTACTTTGCGCAAGATGATGGTCAAGATAAAGCCAAGAAGTACTGGAAGTAAGAGCCAAGGGTTGATGATCCACGGTGGCTGGTGAAGCAAGAAGAGGTTTCGAAGTGTTCCGCCTGAGATCGAGGAGACCGCTGCAACCATCGCGATGCCGCCGAAGTCCATCTCTCGTGCAGCGGCAACCCGTGAGCCAACGAGTGCAAAGGCAAAGGTTGCGACAAAGTCACAGAGCGTTACGAGAGTTGGAAGATGCATAAGGGTCATCGCTCGAACCCGCTAGAGCAGCGGACGAAGCTCAACCTTGCGATTACACGCCTTCGATCCTTCAAAGGCCAATGTGCGAGCCTGCTCGATATCTTCGGCGTAGATCAGCCAGAAGCCACTGAAATGCTCATCTTGAGCATAGAGAGATGCATGAGTTTCGATACCTGCGCCATCTCGGTTATCGATGACATTTGATGTCGTTGGTGAGGCTAATCCCCCAGCGGTGATCCAATGGTTGTTCTTCTCGAGATACTCATTGAAGGCATCAATCGCCTTGATCTCGTCACTGACCGCAGTATTGGTTTCACGGTCGATCACAAAGATCATAAATCGCTTCATGCCGAAAGTATAAGGAGGCGCTAATCCTTAATCAATTAAGGCATCCCTTTCGAGTCCTCTGCGTAGGTTCTGCGTCAGACTTTAGAGTCAGACCATATAGCTATCGGCGATAGTCCCATCATATTTGACGAAATCAACTTGTACTTTGCCCGGCGCAGTCTTCACTCTGAGATATCCAGAGCCACCAATCACTTTGCTCCCGCCATATCCGTACTGAACAGCAGAGTTGGTCCCGTCCCCAGGATGACTTGGTTGTGGCAAGGTCTGATAGATGATGCCATCCATCTCTTCTTTTACATACAAGTGGTCATGTCCTTTAAAGACTATGGAGACTCTATTCTCCTTCAGAAGCTGGTGGATCGGTTTGCTCCAACCTGGGCGCATCTGGGCGAAACCTTCCGTTCCATCCATATTCTTCCCACCCCATTCATTGAAGCTTGCGATATGAGTTCCGCCTCGTGATTGAGCATCCCCCACAAGGAGATGATGGAGGTAGACAAACTTATGCTCCTCTTTTGAAGTCTGAAGAGTCGAAACTAACCAGTCGTACTGGGTCTTTCCTAGCGTCCATTGCCAGCCATCGGCCTTTGGATTGGTCGTTGTATACGTGAAGGGATCGAGAGCGATATGTAATGTGTTCGCCTCAGAGATTGCGAAGTATGAGACTTCCTTAGTCTGTTCTGGGAAGTACTCCGCACGATACTTCTTCGTATTGAAGCTGCTATAGCCGAGTTCGCCATCGTGATTTCCCAAAACAATTTTCAGAGGAACTCCCTTGAGTCTGGCGTAGTAATTCTTCATGAGTACGTATCGAGCGCGAATATTCGCCTCGCTCTTATCGGCCAACTTGTCCACCATAAAGATATCGCCTAGATCCATGAGGAATGAGGCGCCTGAAGTCGCAATGAGATCCAGAGTCTTTGTGTAAACATCTTCACTTGAATTCTCGTCCATGTGAGGATCGGCTTGAATCGCGAAGATACCGGTTGATTCAGCGACTGGAGTGGTGATCGATATTGGTGATGCGACGAGGTATGTCTTACCGCTAAAGAGGTATCTCAATCTGAAGTAGTACTTGGTGCCAGGTTTTAGGCCAGTCACGGAGGTGAGGATTGATTTTCCGATAGCGAAGGTAGCCGTTCGCGTGGTGTAGCTGCCAGCCTTTGTGCCGTATTCAACGTACCCAGTTCCGGTCGATCCAGAGGTGATCGAGAATTCAATGGCTGTTGAACCGGTGAACTTACTGAACTTTAAGAGAGGCACTATTGCTGCTAAAGCCGGGATCTCGGGGAGGAGTGCAAGAAGTCCCGATACAAGAAGCGCTCTTCTTGAGAGCAACCACTTTCCCATTAGAGGTGCGGCTTAATCGTGTAAGAGTGAGCAACCTGCAGGTTCTTTCGCGTTGCAGATTCATCTTGAGGACGGGCGCTGAGGAAGTACTCGACTGTTCCTTGTGATGGACCAATGGTTACTCGAACATGGCCAGAGTTCGGCGCCTTTGTGCCCGAGAGATAAGCCGCTTCGTTAAACATCGTGAAGGTATCGTCTGCTGGGTTTGGCATTGATTGATAGATCAGGCCATCACGCTCTTGATGCACAAAGATGTGATCGTGGCCCTGGAAGAAGATCGTCACACCGTTCTTCACCATTAGGTCGTGGATAGGCAACTCCCAGTTCGGACGCTTCTCTGCAAAGGTGGAATTTCCCTTTGGGTCTCTGCCGCCCCACTCGTAGTTCGTTGATACTTCAACACCACCACGACCCGTTCCCATCACGTGGTGAGCGAATACAAATTTATATTTAGCTTTGCTGGTTTCGAGAGTCTTCTTCAGCCATGCATATTGCGCATCGCCTAGGCCGATGCTCCACAGGTCCGTTACCTTTCCATTGCCGACAGGTGCACTCGATGTTGGTGATGTGGTCGGCGTCGCAGTCGGAGATGCAGTTGGTGTTACTCCACCATTCTTCTTTCCACCGCCACCCTTAGCTCCGCCGCCATTTCCACCACCACCTTTAGCTCCGGGGGTTGCGGTGACACCGGTGCTTTGATCCTCTGGCACGAGGACTCCTGCAACGTTGTCGACTGGGTGAGTTGAATGCCAATAAGGATCGAGTGTTACAAAGAGAGCATCGCCCCAACTCCACGAGTAGTAGTCTCGCGCCTTGCCAACGAATGGAACATTTTCATTATCTGCGCTGTAGAAAGAATTTGAATCAGGCAGTGGGAAGTATTTAAGACGAGCATTGCCCGCTAAGACGGCAGGGTTATTCGCGGTTCCATCAAGGAGATAGGCCGCGGCCTGCTCGTGATTTCCGTTGACCAAGAAGATTGGAATCGATTTCGCAACCGCGCTTAACCAGTTCCGCTGGGTCGAGTAAATCTTCTCAATCGTCCCCTGATTTGCTTGCCCTTTAGAAATGAGTGGATCAATGCTGAAGTCATCGCCAAGGGTGATCATGAAATCGGGCTTCTGTTTTGTGATGTTTGCGAGCGTCTGAACATAGAGATCGGCGTTGAACATCTTGCCGGCGCGTTCGGGGTGCGAATCCCCCTGAACCGCAAAGGAGAAGGTTGCGCCCTTCGCGCGCTGGGTCGTGAAGGAATTTACCTCTCCAAGAATGTAACTTTTATCTGCCGAAGTCTTACTGCGAACCCGATAGAAAATCTGAGTATTTGGTTTTAGACCCGTGATCTCGATGATCTTCGGCGCGAGTGAAGAGAGTTGGGTAACAGCGCTCTTCATTGTGAGAGTTGTGGCCTTGTACCCGTATTCAACATATGCACTGGCAGATGTGCCAGCGATCAAACTCAAGGCGATCGTCGAATTAGTTGGGCGCCCTACTACCGTATTTACATTTGTGAGAGTCGAGCCAAAAGCCCGTCCACCCGTTGCTGCGAATACTGCTGATAACGCGGAGGCCTTTAAAAGGCTACGGCGTGAAAATTCACTCATGGTCACCAATCTTCTTCTCATTTGATTATTGAAGAGTCAGGTGGGGTCTCATGACTTTTCTCAGAGGGAATATTTCCATCTTTTCCCTGAATTTAGGCTGAGAGTTTCAAGCTTCTATACACGAATGGATCAGCGGAACCGGATCTTCTTCGCTTCCATAATTACCTTGATGCGGGCGATGGCCGACTTGCCCATTCCGTGGAGTCCAGCCAAATCATCAAGTGAGATCCTGCGAAGATCTGAGACCTTGTACAGCTTTGCATCCACAAGAGCTCGCCTGGCTGGCGCTGCAAGTCCGATCTTGCGCCATTCACCATCATGAAGATCGTAGAAGGCAGCATCTTTAACAGCCGCCTTTGCGACTACCTTTGACTCGCTCTTCTTGGACATGTATCGAGTATAAAGGTCTGGCCTAATCAGCAAGAGTTAGAATCTCGCAATGGAGTCGTACCAGTCAGAAGCAAAAGAGCGATGGGGCGATACTGACGCCTACGCTGAATCATCCATTCGGACTTCCAAATACTCCCCCGCAGATTTTCACGCGGCAAAAGCAGATCAAGAGGCTGCGACCGAATTATTCGTCTATGCCTATGGCAACTCTCTCGATATCTCATCACCTGAAGCGCAACGGGCGGTAGTTGCTCACAGAGAAGCGATCACCAAGTGGTTCTATCAATGCTCAATTGATATGCAGAAGAATTTAGCGATCATGTATATCGAAGATGCTCGCTTTAAAGAGTATTACGACGGAAGAGTTCGGGGTCTGGCTCAATATGTCCATGACGCGATCATGGCCCAAAAGACGAACTAGCAAGCGCGCGTTCAAGGTAAAATAAGGTATGGCCTTAACTATTCGCCCAATGAGGACTTCGGATCGAGATGCTTGGGAAAAGCTCTACGTCGCCTACTTGGAATTCTATGAGAGCGGACCAATCGCATCTTCGACCGACCTCTTATGGCACCGAATTACTCAGGTCGAACCAGAGATTCAGGGCCTGGTCGCGGAAGATGATGGTGTTGTCGTTGGAATCGTGCACTTCCACTACCAACTTTCAACGTGGACACATACTTGGCATTGCTATCTCGAAGATCTCTTCGTCGATCCTGCATACAGATCTCAGGGCACGGGACGATCACTCATCAACGCCGTGAAGCAATCTGCTCTCGCCATGAAATGCTCTGAATTATTCTGGATTACGAGAGCAGGTAACGAGAACGCCCGTAAGCTCTATGATCAGATAGCGACACCCTCAGATTTTGTTCGCTACGAAATTATGCTTGAAGATAACAAGTGAGCAGCTTCTCCCCCGCCTTTAACCGACTCTGGTCGGCGGCGATAGCGAGTAACTTTGCTGACGGAATTTTGCGGGTATCCATTCCTCTCATCGCGGTTAAGTTAACAACAGCGCCGGTCTCTATCTCTGCGATATCGGCTCTCGGAATGCTTCCGTGGCTTCTCTTTGCTATTCCGATTGGTGGGCTTGCTGATCGAATAAACCGACGTACCTTCCTGGCCTTTGCTCACGGAATCCGCACACTGACAGCAGCATCGGTTTCACTTGCCATAGCCACACATCACCTCACCATTGCTTGGCTCTTCCTTGCCGTCGCAGTCTTTGGCACATGTGAAGTTATCGCTGATACGACGGCTCAAACTCTGATTCCTAAATTGCTTGAAAAGGACGAACTCGAACGTGGCAATTCCCGCCTCTATTTAGCCGAGACGATCGTTCAAGACTTTATGGGCGGACCAACCGGTGGCTTCCTCTATGGCCTCGCCATCGGCATCCCGCTCTTCGTCTCGAGCGCCGGATATCTAGTTGCCGCTTCGCTCATTCTTTTGATTCCACTTCAAGCCGTTCATGATGTTCGAGCAGAAGGCGAAGCCGCTAAAGAGCACGAGCCTTTCATTCAGAGCTTGAAATTCGGCATTAAGTACCTCTATAACCATAAGCAGATGCGTCATCTAGTTTTGATGACTACAAGTATTGGGTTCTGCTTCAACTTCTCAAGTGCAACGATGATTCTCTTCATCCTTCATACCCTCCACTTAAAGGCCTCATACTTTGGTCTTGCCATGGCAATTCAAGGAAGCGGCTCAATTATCGCTTCACTCACTGCCGCTCGGATGTCTGAACGATTCGGCCGGGGACGGGTTATGGGCGTGAGCATGTTGGTTCAGTGCCTGCTCTGGGTTGCGACCGCCTTCTTAACAAATATCGTTCCCTTTGTACTCATGGGAATCATCATGACGGGGCTTGGAACGTATTGGAATATCTTGATTATGGCTACGTATCAGGAACTTATTCCAAACAAGCTCTACGGGCGTATCCATGGGACTCGACGAACTCTTGTGTGGGGCATGATGCCCTTTGGATCGCTACTGGGCGGATGGGTCTCGACCTTCGGCCTGCGAATCCCGATCTTCATCGGCGCAGTTCTTGCTACCGTGATTAGCGCGTTGAATCTGAAGTTCCTACTGCGCCTCGTGGATTTTGCATCAACCGTAAATCATGATGCTGGCGACGAAGCGGAGTTATAAGCCAAGTTTGTATTTATCTGTGACGTTCATGGCGATTAATCTTTCTGGAGTTGAGCTCGGATCTGGTTTGCGTGATCTAAAGGATGTTGGGTGTATGTCTGAAGCCAGGTCTTGATTGAGTAAGGACCTGATTCGCTATGGACTCCTGAGTTCTCTAATTGATCAATTGAAAGACGCTTGACGATCTCAAGTGAAGATGCCCGAACAGATTTGATAACTTCGAGTGAAATGTCGATAGGAAGTTCCTTGTAACCCAAGGTCTGGTTCTCGCCCCAGATCGCCTCTTCATAGCCTTGAATCTGAGTACCGGGTTCGGCGATGAGACGTCGCAACCTGGCATAGGACTGGGCTTCGCTATCGGCAACATGATGAACGACCTGACGCGGACTCCATCCATCGCCATCTGTGAGATCGAGCGCGATTTCCTCTATCGAGTTGGCGAGATTGAGAAATTCAAAAGTTGCCTTCTCGTACTCGAGTGCGGCTTGCTTGAGATCCATGATCTTATTAAACCGCAGTTTCTGTCGATAATTAAGAACGAGACAGGGTGGCTAATTACTTTCCTGTCGTCATGATGCGATACATCTCTTTGATCTCTGCGCTCTGGCCAGAGACGATCGACTTGCACAACGCTGCGACTTCAGCATTCTTTGACATCATCAAAGGGGTTGCCATCGCGATTGCGCCTTGATGGTGCACCATCATCTGAGCAAACATCACTGAAGACGCGTCATACGGACCCGCGGCTTGTGCAGGTGAGACCACAAAAGCACTTGCCAATAATCCAAGAAGAGCACCGCGACGCAGTAGTTTCATGACAAAAGAATCTCATCAAGAACCGTTGCCTGCCAATTCAAAATCGTGATGCGGCTACCCAGCCCTCGGTATTCAAATCGTAGAGAAACCATAGCCATTCGATAGCGATATGAGCGACCAAGAGCACCTAGTTAGGTATCCTGAAGACTCCAAAATAGAGAAGGAATAGACATGAAAATCGCACTCGATATCTTCGGCGCACTACTCGCCTTTGCCGCAATTGGCTCAGCCATCGCTAAGCTCAAGAAGGTCCCAGATGTCATGGCGGCTATGGCCTCTGTTGGCGTGAAGCCAAATCAGATCCCGGTTCTTGCACTCCTTGAGATCGCTGGCGGTTTGGGAATCATCGTAGGAATCTGGAGCAAGCCTCTCGGAACTCTCGCTGCAGCTTGCCTAGCTCTCTATTTCCTTGGAGCAATGTTCGCTCACATCAGCAAGAGGCATAAGCCTGCTGACTTTGGCGCTGCGCTTGGCATCCTGATCATCGCCATAGTGACAACAGTTCTTCAGTTGAAGCGCTAAGACCTACCGGGAATAGACTCCTCACATGAGCAATCAAGTAGAGACCATCATTAATGTCCAGATTGAAAACCGAGATAAGACGACTGTCTTCCTGCGCGGAATTCTCGTCGCCCCAGTCTTAGTCTTTATCGCGACCTTTACTCAATCCATGCATCTTGGATGGTCGACTGGACTGATTGTTCTCCCCGCTCTTTTGGCCCTTGTCGTACGTGGCATCTACCCAAGTTATGTCTTGAGTTTCAACCACTCCCTGATGGAACTCCAGACCAGAGCCTTTGCTTACCTGTTCCTACTCACTGACGATTACCCATCGATAGAACGCAATCCAAATGTGGCCGTTCTGCTTCCCGACGTCGATGGTGGTCGCAAGCTCAACCGAGGCCTGCCACTCGTCAAATGGTTCTTAGCAATCCCGCTCTACATCGTTGGCTTCGTCTACACCGTACTGGCTCTGCTTGCTTCAGTAGTAGCTTGGGTTATAACCTGGTCAACAGGTAAGTATCCGACTTGGGCGCTCACTCTCGTTCTTGGAACCATGAAGTTCTGGAATCGGGTTTACGGTTATGCACTCATCTTGGTGACTGACGAATACCCATCGTTTAGCCTCTAGCAAATTCTCATTACGCGCGGCTGTACGTCGTGACGAGCTTGCCTTGAGCCAGAATCTTCCCGTCGATCGCTTTGATCAAATTGCTTTGGGTCGCATCTCCCGGCGCAAGGTTCGGTATAAATGAGAGCGCGTAAACAGTGATCGTGTAATTCTTAGACCCGGGTCCCTGCGAACACGGTGGTTCGTATCCGGGAGTCTTCGATTTAAAGTTTAAGCCGACTACTCCTGGAGAGAGTTTCCCACTCTCGAGTGAGCGAGTAGTCACTGGAAGGGCAAAGAGATTGAAGTACGAGTGGTCAGGCGAAGCAACCTCTCCTGGCCGAAGTGGGCCGGGAACAGTATCCATAGTCACGTAAAAGGATTTAGTCTCCGCTGGAAAACCATCCCACGAAACTTGTGGTGAAAGACCAGCACCATCACAGGTAACCGAACGATCAAGAACGCCGCTTGAGGAGACGGAATCACTCTTGACTGTAAGAGTTTTTGACTCTGTGAAGCTCAATAAGCCTGTTACCGCGGCTCGCATCAGGATTGTGTTATCTAATTTCAGATCGCCGCCCCAAATTAATTTAGCTGCAGGTGACCATGAGATATCAAAATAACCTTCCTTCACCCCTACTTGCTCTGCTGTGAATTCTGAAGCGTAAATCCACTTCGAGTCATTGAATGTTGATGTCGCCCAAGTTGAAGGAGTTGCGATCGATCGTGACTTGCAATCCACTAATGGGTTAGATGACGAAACGCATTCTGGATTGAGGGGAGCTTTATCGATAACAAGCGATTTCCATAAGTGGTTCGATACTGCAACGATTTTCCCAGAGCCTAATTCTCGGATTTGAAGAGCGAATCCTCCATCCCCAATTTGTTGGTTGGGTTGGCCAATGTATTCAAGTCCCGATCGATTCTCCACATAATCTTTGAGCACAACACCCACAGTGAAGGGGTAACTTGCCGAAAACTTTATCTTGGTGCTGTTGAAGGATTTCGTTGTTGTGATTGGGACAGAATCCTCACCAACCTTCTTCCCATTTATATAGAGAGCAAACCAATTGTCAGCCCAACCTTCAGCCTGAAAGGTCAAAGTCTTAGTCACGGCCGCATGAGAGGTGCTTGGGGTAGCCAGAGAAAAAGAAGCCACCACAACAGCCAATAGAAGGCGAACTCGCTTCATCTGCGGATGTAACTTTCGCTTCGAGTTGAACCATCTGGTGAAATAAACTGAATATCGACCTTTGCCAGAGTTGCGGTGTATCTGACGTGATAGTTACTCCCGTTTAGGGTGTAACCAAGATCAAAAGCATTCTGCCCAGTCTGAACGCAGCTGGTAATCACGGCGCCTCTAAGTGGATCTCCAGCGGGCCTGTAAGCCTTTGTGAGAGATTGTGGATCTACCTGTCCTTCAATCTCGCTCACAACTCCCTTGAAACCTCCGTTGATATAGGGAAATGTTTTTGTCCCGTGATAGTGGTAGTTCTTCTTGCTGTCGAAGTGGCCATTGAAGGCATCGAGGCCTGTGGCTTTAATTCCAGTCACTTCGCTCTCTCCGTAAATTGGAAAACCATCAAGAGCATAAGCAATAGGAGATTTGTACCCAACTACGCTCTTCAGATGAAGTGGTGCAATATGGTAGTGATAATCATCGGCACGGCCGCAGTGTCCACCCCAGTCATCTAATTCACCTGAAAGGTAAGCATCGTCGCCTCTATTATTGAGCGCATTGAAAATTGGCACACCATTGACGGCTATGGCAATTGCTCCACGAAGAAAGTGACCGGTTCCAGAAATTGGATTTTTACTAATCGCTGGCTTGATGGGAATCGACCAAGCATTAGAGCCGGTATAAGGCTGAACTGTCGGGATCTGCTGTTGCCAAGACTTAATCCCTATCATCATTGGGTGGTCAGGGATTCCATTACTTTCAACCAAATAATATTTCGAGTTCTTCGAAATCTTGACTGATTTACTGAATGCTGAAAATCCAGCCAATGTGACGGCAGTGCTTGCACCGAAAGCCGGTGACTCTGCCAGCGATCCAAGTGCGACGAGTCCAGAGAAGGCGAGGGAGGTCTTGAGGAACTTTCGTCGATCCAGCTCAGAAAGGTGAGTGATCGGGTGCTCGTGCTCGTTCATAGCCTCAAGGTAACTTAAAAGGCAATAATCTGACAGAGAGTTCTACTGGGATTTCCATGAGAGTTTTTCCCGAACTTAGGAATATCTTTCTACCCTAGTTCTCCTGCTTCTTAAAGATCTTCTTTGGATTGAGCTTTGCGCCCTCTTTGCGGACGCGATGTAAGAGAGTCTCGGCCCACGCAAACTCAAGAGCGAGAACAACAAGCCCTAGAACCACGAGCGGCAAAGTGAACGGCCCCGGAAGGATCACCAATAAGAGGCCAGTAATGATCAGTGTAAATCCGACGACTAAGGCGATCGTCTTTCTTAGCGTGCTTGGAAGTTGCTTCCAGGCTTTGGCGAAGTTCTCTTTCATCTTGACTCCCTCCCTTAGTTGAACTGCTCAACGAGATCAAAGTACAAGAGGACGATCTCTGTGTCATCTGTAATGGTCAATCCTGCTCGGGTCCAATATCGAAGGTGGCTCTCTCGGAAGTCATCCCCCGATAGATCTCCTTCACCTTCGGCGAGCGCGAACTCTGTCGGGACATCCGCGAATCGAACTACATCTACCTTGGTAGCTTGAATAGTCGCAACGTGTAGACCATCACTATTGAGAACAGCAAACCTTTCACCGACGTGCTCAACTACTTCGCCTTCAGCTTTGTAGTCCCATTCCAAGGTTCCAGCCGTTGCTCTCTTCTGGCCCTTCAGAATCAGAGCAATAAGTTCTTCGCGGAATTCACCTTTGGTGCCAAATTCGATGCCACGCAGACCATTTACGACAGGAAAACTCATAGAGAAAGAGTAACGAAGAGACTCAGCAAACGAGAAAGAGCCCCGATCTCTCGAGGCCCTCCCATGCAAAAGGGACCTGGCAAAAGCCAAGTAAATCCTTATTTCTCAACTAGGAACTGCCCCATTAAGCCACCATCCTCATGGTTTGCCATGTGACAGTGATACATATAGGCCCACTCAGAACTTGCATAGTCATCAAACTTAGCAAGGAAAGTTACTTTTTCGCTTGGCTGAATCGAGAAAGTATCTTTCCAGCCATTTTCATGCGCAGGAATTGCCCCCGTACTTCTAGAAATTATCTTGAACTGCACATCATGGATATGGAATGAGTGCCCAAAGGTAGGACCATTTGTAATAGTCCATGCCTCGGTTGCTCCTAGTTTCACATGTTGGTTGATGTAGTCCATCGAGTAACTCTTACTGTCAAAAGTAAAAGGTGTTCCTGGACCATTGTCAGTGATTGCAATGGAGCGAGATTTTGTTACTTGAGATTTAGTTGGAAAGACATTCTTAGTTAGAACCGATGGAAGTGAGGAAATCCCCTTCGCGGTTGGCTTAGATACATTAATTTTTAGGACATTAAAATCTACGTTATTTAAAAGACTTCCAAAATCACCTGTAGTTGCGGGTTCGCTGCCTCCATAACCGAAAGCGAGTCCCTTACTGAATGAACGCAGGGAAAGAGATGAGCCGACCTTGTCATTTGATAAATCAACAAGAACTTCATACCTCTCGCCTGGAACCATGAGTAACCTTTTGACAGGGATCGGCTTATCAACTAATCCGCCATCGGTAGTAATTACATAAAAGTTTCTGCCATCAGAGAATCCAAGGTTGTATGCGCGTTCTGATTCAATATTGAGCAATCGAAGTCGAACATACTGTGCGGGCAATGAAACCTCGGCATTTGCAATTCCATTAGTAAGCATGGTGTCACCATAAATTGTGGTTTCACCAATTTGATTTGTTGCCGACAAAGTTCGGCTGCCGAGTGCAAGTGGGATATCGTCAATGCCGTATGTACGTGGCAACTTTAGCGCTGATTCAATTGAATCTTGAACAAAAATAAACCCTCCGGCACCTAGAGCAAGTTGCTTTTGCGTGGTTTTATGCATGTGTGGGTGATACCAATACGTCGCCGCGCTATTCATAATTTTAAAATGTGGTGACCAAGTTTTTCCAACAGCAATTTCCTGCATTGGACCACCATCCATCTCGGCCGGTATGTGCAATCCATGCCAATGTGTCGTTGTTGACTCAGATAAGTTATTTGTTACGTTAAGCGATACGTCATCGCCTTTTTTCATAAATAGCGTTGGACCCCAAAATCCAGTTCCGTTATAGCCATAGGTATTTGTGAGAGCACCTTTGGCAATCTGCTTTGTTCCCTTTGAAAGCTTTAAATCAAAGACCTTGCCGGAAAGT
>JBAXMU010000007.1:0-40836 GCA_037134155.1 Actinomycetes bacterium | reverse complement strand
ACATTTGTTGATTTTCTCAAATAGAGAGCACAGATGTTGAGCAATCTGATACTGAGAAGACAATTTAATTCAAGTCAAGGAATCATATTTACGCTTTATTTATGAGTATTCCCACGGCTTTTCGTCGAAGTGCAATTGCCAAATTGCTAACTCTCGTCTTGGCATTTTCGGGCCTGCAGTTGATTGGCATAATTACTCCGCCAATTTCTTCGGCAGCAGGGTTGACTAATGGCGATTCGCGTTCATACGGCTTGGAATATTCGCAAGGTAATAACCTCTCATTCACGCGAATAAGTGGATTCCAGAGCTACACCATCGATGCCTGGGTAAGAGTCCAAAATTTCACTGTCCCAAGTGTGAACTCACAAAATGTTGTACCAGTTGTGCTTGTCGGTGGAAATACTTGGAATCAGACTCTTTCCATTTGGGCGACTACGTCGACTGATTGGCAACTCGATTGGAACGGTGTTGGAAATCGACATTTTACGTGCCCTGCCTTGGTTGCTAAATCATGGCAACATGTTGCGATCTCACAAAATAGTTCAAATATTGGCATGTGGGTTGATGGTGTTGCCTGTACTTCTCCATCAACTACGAGTTTCTATGTCTTTTCCTCGACAAACGTGGGATTCTCACCATATAACCCGGGTAGCGCATCAGGCCTGGCAGATATCTCTGGAATGCGAGTAGAGAACTCCACAAACTACTCACCTACGGCATCAACGATTACTGCTCCAGGCTATCCATTGCCCTCAACTTCCAACACAAAGTTACTCCTCAATAACACAACGGTCACCACTGGAGACAAGGACAGTTCGGGGCTGGTAACCCTGACAGTCAATGGAACCCTCACTCAATCCAAGCTATTGCAAGTCACTCCTACCCTCTCTCTCGCTCTTCCATCTAACGCCACAACTGCCACATATTTATCACCATCGACGATCACGGCATCAGTCAGCACTCCGGGTGCTGTCACTTTCAAGGCGGGCGGTATTGCAATTTCTGGTTGCACATCAGTGTCAGCCGTTTCTACAGTAGCAACTTGCTTGTGGACACCAGGTTCAGTAAATGCATCAACAGTATTAACCGCAGATTTCACCCCAACTGATGCGACTGGGTATGCAGCTTTGTCCGGTGCAGGTTCCACTACGATCAATGTCGGTAAGGCAACACAGACGATAAGCTTCACGCAACCTGCAAACATGACTTATCTGGATGCTGATCAGACACTCACCTATTCGGTGGGTAGCGGATTAACGGTAGCCATTACAAGTAGTACCACCTCGGTATGTACTATTCAGGCTAACAAGATTCATATTGTCACTGCGGGCACATGCACCGTTGCCGCAAATCAGGCTGGAGATACTAATTACAGCGCTGCGACTCCCGTAACAAAAACCATCACCATTGCTAAATACGCGCCAACCATCTCTGTAACTGGAGCCACGACCTATAACTATTCAGGAGTTGCGCAAGGCCCATCATCTTCGACCCCAACGGGATCAACAGGATCCGTTACATATTTGTATTCGGGTGTTGGATCGACAACTTATTCAGCAAGCGCAACAAAACCGACGAATGCAGGCGATTACACAGTCACCGCGTCGATCACCACCGATACCAATTATTTGCCAGCCACTTCTAGTGCTTACAGCTTCACAATCTCTTCTGCATCACAGGGAAGTTCGCTGGTTATAACAAGTACGTCTGGAACATATGGGTCGTCGGTAGTCTTGCAAACTTCTGGAGCCACTGGTGGTAGCGGATCCCTTACGTTTATTCGCGATTCTGGTCCATGTACAGTTTCTGGTACCTCGCTCACGCCAACAAGTGCTGGAATTTGTTATGTCACAGCAACCAAGGCATCCGATGGAAATTACCTAGCAACAAGCTCAGTCTCTACAGCGATTACCATCGCAAAGCAGACCCCGACCTTCACATGGTCAGGTGTCTCTAAGGTTTACGGCGATATATTCGCACTTACAACTCCGACATCAAGCACGCCTGGAACGTGGACCTATTCATCCGGAACGACAGCTGTAGTGACGCTTTCAGGTGAGACAGCCAATGTTGTTGGTAACGGCAGCTCTCTCATCACGGCAACCTTTACTCCAACCGATACCACCAATTTCGTTTCTAGCGGTGCGACGACGATGACAATTACCGCAGCTAAGGCTGCAATTACTGTCACGCCTACCGCGGGCCAATCGAAGGTCTATGGAACCTCAGATCCTGTACTCACATACTCGGTCACGAATGGCGCTCTCGTGGGGAGTGATCAGCTTGTTGGCGCACTGTCGTACACAAGTGCTGGCCAAAATACTGCGGTGGGAAGCTATTCGATCATTTCCGGCACCTTAACGAATGCAAACAACTCGAACTACACCATCACTCTGGGCTCAGTGAATTTTGCGATCACCCAGGCGACCCAAGCAGCGGTAACTCTCTCATCACTCTCGTCTGCCTACAATCCAAGTAATAAGACAGTTTCACTCACAGGGTCTGGCGGAACTGGTTCAGGCACCTATTCATATGCGATCGACAGTACGAATACAACGACTGGTTGTTCGATCTCGATCTCAACACTTACCTATACGACAGCCGGTACCTGCATTATCGCCGTGACTCGTTCGAGTGATACCAACTATCTCGCTCGTACCGATTCAGTCTCATTCTCGATTGGACTTGCAAGTCAGACAATCACTTTCGCATCCCTAACCGCGAAGAGTTATTCCAGCGACACATTTACTGTGACAGCCAGCGCTTCCTCTGGGCTTCTCGTCATCTTCACTTCTGGATCGACCTCAATCTGTACAACATCAGGGGTTAACGGCACCGTGATCAACCTTCGCGATGTTGGCCTCTGTGTCATCAACGCTAACCAACCTGGCGATGCAAACACTGCCGCGGCAGCACAAGTTGTACAGAGCTTCACCATCAATCCTCGAGCGATCACCGTAACGGCAGATTCTAAGAGTAAGGTTTACGGAACAACTTCAGACCCTGTGCTCTCCTATTCGATTACAACTGGTTCATTGGTACTTGGTGATTCACTTTCAGGAGCCCTCAGCCGTGGGGCAGGAACAGATGTGGGTACCTACCTAATTTCGGCGGGAACATTGACTAGTGCAAATAATCCTAAGTATTCGATCACCTATGTGTCGGACAATCTAACGATTACAAAGGCAACGCCGACCCTCGTTCTCACTTATCCAAATAGCAATATCGTGATCTTGACTCCTGGCATCACTGATACTGCGACCGTTGCAACAAGTTCGAGCAATGGCACGCTTAGTTTTGCTTCACCAACGTCAGTCTCAATCTGTTCAGTTGATGCGACTAGTGGAGTGATCTCCTTTAGTGCAGCAGGCGTCTGTCAGATCGTTATGACTAGTGCCGCTACGACTAATTATCTGCAGGCGAGTGATACTGAGACTGTCACATCAGTACTTCAGAGCACATCTCTTGCTGGGATTCCATCAGGCAATCTGATCCCAATGGGAGGAACTTTCTACGCAAGCCCAATCTTGACTCAGACAGTCAGTGCAACTGTTGGATCTAATGGTGCATCAGTCTCGATTCCAGCAAACGCTTTACCAAGCACCACTGCGATCTCAATCAGCTTGCTCACGGATGCCACGACGCAGTTGGCTCTGATTTCCGGTGCGTCTAGCTCTGTTCTCTCTGTTGTGGTCTCATGGGTATCACCAGATGGGTCTGTTCCGCAGACATCCACTGGTAATCCAATCTCTGTCACTCTTACTAATCCATCCATCAAATCAGGTGCAAAGGTTTATAGCGTCGTTGGCGGTGCATCAACCTTGGTAGGAACTGCAACCGTTGATGGATCCATCACTTCACAGATCACAAGCGATCCAGTACTTGTTGTCGTGAACCCTGCGATTGTGGTGACACCACCTGTTGTTACCTCTGCACCGGTCGATAACTCAGCAGCGATCGCCGCAGCACAGGCCTTAGCCGCAGCACAGGCCTTAGCCGCAGCACAGGCCTTAGCCGCAGCACAGGCGGCAGCGAAGGTATTGGCCGAGAAGAAGGCAGCAGAAGAGGCGGCGAAGGTTCTAGCGCAGAAGCAGGAAGAATTGGCAGCAAAGGTTCTGGCTGACCAACAAGCGGCTGATGCGTTAGCTGCCGCAAAGGCTGCACAAGATGCCCTCGATGCCGCCGCACTTAAAGCGGCACAAGAGAAGATGGCAGCCGATGCAAAGGTTCTTGCTGAAGCCAAGGCAGCAGCGGATGCCGCTGCAGTGAAGGCGGCACAAGAGGCAGCGGATGCATCAGCAAAAGCAGCAGCCGCACTTCAGGCAGCGAAGGATGCAGCAGCGGCTGCGGCCAAAGCAGCTCTTCTCAAGAAGCCTTCACTCACGCTCTATTCACTATCATCAAAGCTCACACTTAGTTCATACGACAACGCGTACTTGCAGAGATACGTCCGTTCCCTCAAGAACGGTGCTTCAGTCACCTGCCTTGGTTATATTTATAAAAAGGGTACAACTCTCGCGAAGGCAACAGCCCTCGCTAAGAGCCAAGCAACGGCTGTCTGCGCGTTGATGAAGAAGAGCAATAAGACGCTCAAGACTTCAATCATCCTCCTTGATTCAAGCAAGGCACCAAAGTCTGCAGTAGGGTCAAAGTGGGTCGCAGTGAGCTACCGAATCGATGGGTTTAAAGCTCAGCCATAGGTGAGTTCCTCTCCAAAGGGATCACCCTGACCCTATTCACACCAGGAATTAACCCCGAGGTCACCATCATTTAACTCAATTACAGATCTCCCGTAATGACCTCTTTGTTTAACTTGATATATGAAACGCAACCCGATCAAATCCGTCGCCTTGGGCGCACTCTCTATCAGCACCTTGCTACTAGCGTCACTGCTAGTTCCTACTGCTCATGCAGTCACCTATTCATTGCCTAATGCACCAACAAATGTCACCTCTTACTTCGGTGCGAGAGGTGTAGTAGTGCGCTGGACACCTGCGGCAGATGTTGTGCCAGCAGTGACAGGCTATGTCGTTTCAGCTGGAGCGGGTTCTTGCCCGATCTTTGTACCAGCAAAAAATTCTTCAGTAGTAACGATGCCGGTAGTCGTTGGACAGCCAGCCGGAACTCCTGTTGTTCAAGCAGTGAATGCTTATGGATTCTCAAAGCCAGCTGCTTCAAACAAGAGTTACACCAAGGAGCAATTAGCAGGAGTGGCATCACCTTCAAATAAGAATGTTCAGCTCTTGCAGTTGAGCGACTTGCATGGTGCCATCGAGACTGGCTCTTCCTTCGGAACATCGTTGCTTGCAAGCAACTGGGCAGCTGATCGTGCTGCCTCAGCAGCAACATTCTCACTTTCATCCGGCGATAACATTGGCGCAGCCCCACCAATTTCAACAGAATTTGAAGAACTACCAACAATTGAGTCTCTCAACTTGATCAAGCTCGATGTCTCAACATTTGGTAACCATGAACATGATCGCAACTTGGCTCACGTTCAGAAAGTTATTGGTGCATCTGACTTCCAGTGGGTTGTCGCAAATTACGGCGCAGATTCACTTTCAGTCCTCAAGTCAGGAACCAAGGTTGCAAAGGCCTTCACCATCCTTGATCGTGGCGGCGTGAAAGTCGGAGTCGTCGGTGCGAATACACCAACCACTATTGAGCAAGTCTTCCCAGGAAACCTTGATTACAAGGATGCTTCCGGGGCGAAGAAGACCATTGAGATCCAGCCAGGTGTGGCAGGAGTCAATCAGGCAGTGAAGGATGCTCGCGCAGCCGGAGCTCAGGTTGTTGTCGTCCTTCTCCACCAGGGTTGGGCAGAGAATGCCAATGGCGTCGCTACTGGCCAATACAACGAATTAGCAGCAACGATCAAGGGTGCAGATGTCATCTACGGTGGCCATAGCCACCAGACATTCTCTACTCTGATCTCAAGCCCTGATTCAAAGCACAGTCCTACCCCAGTTCTTCTGGGTGAGGTACGCAATGCAGGTGTTGAGTACACACGCTCACAAGTCTGTATTCGCAATGGCAAGGTTGTCGGAACCTCATTGCAGCATGTTCTTAAGGCCGCAACACCAACTATTACCACTGGAGTTGTAAGCACCGTAACAACTCCAGATGCAGATGGCGCAGCACTTGTGAAGAAGTACAAGGATCAACTCAACGGAAAGCTTGATGTCAAGATCGGTCAAGTATCTGCTCTCTTCCCACGTGGTGGAACACCAGCTGTCGAGCGTTCAGGTGAAAACCCAATGGGTGATTACATCGCTGATCTACTTCGTGCGAAATACAAGACCGACTTTGCACTCTCCAACGGTGGAGGTATCCGCGATACCTTCCCTGCGAAGACCTATATCCCTGCAAATACATCTCTTGTACGTACTGGCACTGGTCCGTTAGATGTCACCCTCGGTGATGCGCTCACTGTTTATCCATTCGGTAACCAGGTAGCAACCACTGTGGTGACAGGTGCGAATCTTTGGAAGGCACTTGAGAATGGTGTCGGTGGTAACTACCCAGCCGATGGCCGCTTCCCACAAGTATCTGGCCTGAAGTTCTCCTTTGACTCATCAAAGCCAATCGGAAGCAGAATCATCTCTGTGACGAAGTCAGATGGAACAGCGATTGCTAAGGACTCTAAGGAGTACACACTGACAACCCTCGACTACATCATTTATGGTGGAGATGGGTATGTCGATGTCTTCTCACCTTCAAAGGCGAAGGTCTATGGCGCGCTACTCGATGTCTTCACCGATGCGCTCAAGGCTGATATGGCCGCAGGCAAGGTCACTCAAGTTCCAGCCCTAGATGGTCGTGTGACTAAGGTCGGCTAGTATCTAACTCACTACCGAAGGGGCATCCGAGAGATCGGGTGCCCCTTCTGCATGAGAAGTGTGGTGTAATCTCGATCCATTACAGCAGCTATGAATAGGGAAGTGAGCAACATTGAAAAGTTCTATTAAGTTCGCTCTCTCATTCGTCATTGTTGGTTCTCTCACTTCTCTCACCGCTGCACAGGCAAGCATGAGCACTCCAACGAGGCCGCCACTTGCTGTTGGTCAAGGTGCAGCTGCGCCCGACGGTGGTTCATTCCTCAATTCACCAATCCCTGCCAATGTTTTGAAGATTCCACTCGTTGATAGCGCTGGCAAAACGTTTACTCTCGGTTCGCTTAAGGGCCAGACACTTGTGATCGCCAACTTCTTAACGTCATGCCAAGAGATCTGCCCAATGACTTCGATCAGCATGCGCAATATTGGTGACGCAGTCGTTGCATCTACCTTGAAGAAGAAGGTAAAAGTTCTTGAGGTCAGTGTTGATGGCGCCAGGGATACACCCACTCGTCTCACCGCGTACCAATCGCTATTCCAAGATAAGAGCTGGACTCTTGCCTCAGGAAGTGATTCGAACCTGAAGAAGTTCTGGGCCTACTTTGGTTCAAGTAATACCAAGGTTGCCTACACGGCAGCCCAAAAGAAGAGCCTGCCGCTTGATTGGCAGACCGGCAAGATAAATGAGTACGACGTCACCCACACCGATATGGTGATCATCATTGATGGCAAGGGAACCTGGTCGTGGCTCGATCTAGGTAATCCAAATCCTGGCAAGGCTGTAATCCCTGCGAAATTGAAGAAGTATCTAAGCGCCGAAGGTCTAGATAACCTCGCAAAGCCACAAGAGCCAAGCTGGGATGCAAAGGCTGTTCTATCAGCACTTTCCAGCATCACAGGCACAAAGATCGGGTAGGGAAGAAGCCCCTTAATCTGCTTACCTGTTGTACTCTGCAGGAATGTCAACTACTTCACGCATACCAATGATCCTCGATTGCGATACCGGTGTTGATGACACCATGGCAATCATGCTTGCCTGCCTTGCCCCTGAGATCGAATTGGTCGGAATCAGCACCATTTGGGGAAATGTTCATACCCCGATCGCTACACGCAATACCCTCAATATTTTGGCTATGTGCGGCAAGGGCGATGTACCAGTAGCGCATGGCGCTGAAGGACCAATGAACGGTGACGTAGCCGATCCTGCCTACTTTGTTCACGGTGATGATGGCCAAGGCAATAAAGGTATGAAAGCTAATTACGGCAAGGCGATTGATATGTCTGCCGCGGAATTTATTGTCGATGCCTGCCGTAAGCGCCCTGGGGAAATTGAACTGGTACCAGTCGGACCGCTCACAAATATTGCGCTCGCTCTACAACTAGAACCTAATCTTCCAAATCTTGTTCGTGGCGTCACCATTATGGGTGGAACCGCACTTACACCAGGAAATGTGACACCGGTTGCTGAAGCAAATATTTGGCACGATCCAGAAGCAGCTGACATCGTATTCCGCGCCAAGTGGCCGATCACCATGGTTGGACTTGATGTGACGATGAAGGTGCTACTGGAACCGCATCACTTTGAAACCATGCGCAATGGTGGCGGAATCTCGCAATACATGGCGCGCATTACTCAGTTCTATACCGACTTCTATGAGAAGTTCACATATAACAAGCCACTCACCACCATGCATGATGCAATCGCTGTTGCACTTGCTGCAGGTCTTGTTAAGGCGAAGGTCTCACCATTGGTAAATGTTGAAGTGGATATCACGAACGGTCCTGCTCGCGGACAGACGATCTGCGATCTCCGTGGTGTCTATATGAACTTCCCACCTCAAGAGGGTGCACATTGCCGCGTTCCACTTGAATTGGAAGATGGCTTGCCTGATTACTTCACGAACCTGCTTGCAGCAGCGGGGGATCCAACAGTTAATGTTGATTAATTTGTACTGGATTAATTAGTAAGTTATTGGAAGCTGTGGCTTGCCGGATTCAACCCACTGACTCAACACATCTGGTGAGAAGAGTTCGGCAAGAACCATTTCGGCTGCGCCGCGTAGTCCAACTTCGTCCTTCACATCACCCAAGCGAATCTCGAGGTCGCGAGTAGCCAGAGGCAATGAACGGCGATAAACAGTCTCTCGTACAGAGGCAAGAAGTAGGTTCCCAGCAGAGGAGACGCCGCCTCCAATAACCACAAGCGATGGATTGTAGAAATTAATGATGGTGGCTAGTACTTGGCCGACCTGGCGGCCAGCCTGCGAAATAGCATCTACCGACCAGGCGTCGCCATTTCGAGCGCCATCCGTAACATCTTGGCCAGTAAGTACCTTGTTCTTCTTGAGACGATCAGCGAGAAAAGCGCTCTTATTAGCCTCTACTGCCAACTTCGCATCTCGAGCGAGTGCAGCACCACCAGCGATAGCCTCTAGACAACCAATATTTCCGCAACGACAGACAATTGTCGTGGGCTCACTCACTGCAATATGTCCAATGTCGCCAGCCGAACCTTGTGCACCACGATGAATTACATTGTGGCTGATAATTCCAGCACCGATACCAGTACCAATCTTGATGTAGATGAGCTCTTTATGCTTCTCATCTGGATTGATTGCAGCTTCACCCAGTGCCATAAGATTTACATCATTATCAATCCAGACAGTGGCGTTGTACTTCTTCTCAAGTCGAATACGGAGTTCGTATTTATCCCAACCGGGCATAATCGGTGGGGACATCAATACGCCAGTTGCAAATTCAACTGGGCCAGGCAAACCAATACCGACTCCCCATAGTGGTGCCGACTCTTTTGCTGCGATCTTGTCAAAGACTTTCTCTAATTCGAGTAGAACTTTTTCAGGCCCCACTGAGATATCAATAGCAGTCTGGAAAATTTCACTTGCATTTCCAAGAAGATCAGTTCGTGCAATTGTCATTCCAGTAGCGCCAAGTGCAGCAACAAGAAGATATCCGCTATCTTTATTAAATTCTAAGAGTCGCGGTACGCGGCCACCGGTTGAGGAGCCAAAGTTTCCTTCGCTTATTAAATTTAATTTCAATGCAATGTCAACATGCTTTGCAACGAGAGTTCGCCCAAGTCCTGTAGTTCGTGCAATTTCAGGCCGAGTAGAAGTGATAGAAGCACGAAGTGCAATCAAAACCTTTGAGAGTGATTGTGGATCGTCGACAACGACAGGGCTCTTGCCGCGCTTAGCAACAGATTTACCCGCCATATCGGTGCCCCTCCTTAACTCCCAGCTCAAGCCCATTGCGCCTGGCCTGGGAGGAATCCTCCCGCCTTTCACGCTCAAAAGCTGCATTACTTCCGCTGCGAACTTTATAACAATTGCATAACAAAACGCAATCAACGCAGAAAACTACTTGACTTAAGTTTTTTTAAACATAAGTATTCAGGTACTGGAAAGGAGCAAGGCAATGAAACTCGGATATCAAACCATCACATGGGGCGGCGTCGTAGGTCAGGCACAAGGGGTTACATCCATTAAGGATCTCTTCTATCAGACATATGGCAACACCGAAAAGGCAGTCCAGGACATCGCAAGTGTCGGCTACGAAGGCATCGAGATCTTCGACGGCAACTTAGCTGAATATGCCGGCAAGCCTGAAGAATTTAAGGCACTTCTTGCTAAAAACAACATCACATTGGTCAGCGTCTATACCGGGGCCAACTTCATCTATGACGAGATCCTTGACGATGAATTCCACAAAATTGGAAAGGCCATTGAACTCGCAAAGCAGTTCGGTGCAATCAATTTGATCGTTGGCGGCGGAGCCCAGCGCGCTTCGGGAATCCGCGAAAGTGATTACCAGAAGCTTGCCACCCAACTCGATCGCGTCACTGATCTTGCAGCTGCAGCTGGCCTAACAGCCTGCTTCCATCCACATCTCACAACTATTGTCGAAGGCCCTGAACAGCTTGCCAAACTCATGGCCCTTTCAAAGATCTCATTCTGTCCCGATACCGCACATCTTGCTGCTGGTGGGGGCGATCCTGCTGCACTGATTCGTCAGTATCCAGATCGTGTACGTCACGTACACCTCAAAGATTTCCAAAAGAGCCCGTTCGCATTCTTGCCACTCGGTAAGGGCGAACTTAACTTCACCGATATCTTCGCGGCTCTTAAGGAAGTTAACTATCAAGGCTGGGCAGTAGTCGAGCTCGATGGTTATGACGGAGATCCAAAGGATGCCGCAGCAATAAGCATGAAGTTCATCAAGGAACACCTTGGTTAATGAAGTACAAAGTTCGGCTCATTTCACCAAACACCAAAAAGGAGAAAGAATGACATCAATTAAGAAGAAGGCGCTTGTTGTAGCTGCGGCTCTCGCAGTCTCATCATTTGCCTCAATCAACTCGGTATCTGCAGCTCAAACTGCTAGCCAGATCGCAAAGGCCGGCCTCGCCGAGCTTGCTTCAGGAAAGGTCTACTCGACCGGTCCTGCCGGAGAAGCTGCTGCTTCTGCCGACTCACTCACTTTCACAACTGCAGAGCTTGCAAAGATTAAGTCACTCAAGGCAACTGCTGCGATTGCACTTCACCTCACTTCAGACTGGACAAGCGGACAGCTTGCTGGCCTCAAGAAGGAATTTGCAGATCTCGGAATCACTATCGTTGGTACAACACAGGCCGACTTCAAGGCAGATACTCAGGTCTCACAGATTCAGACATTGATGGCTAAGAAGCCTTCAGTTCTCATCTCGATTCCTGTTGATAGCCAAGCTGAATCAACAGCATATAAGGCTGTTGCAGCTGCCGGCACAAAGATCGTCTTCATGGATAACGTTGCTAACGGTATGACCGCTGGCAAGGACTACATCTCAGTAGTTTCTGCTGATAACTATGCAAACGGTGCAGCTTCTGCTTACCTCCTTGGTAAGCAACTCAATGGCAAGGGCACAATCGCAACAATTCACCACGCTGCAGATTTCTGGGTAACAAAGCAGCGCTGGAACGGTTTCAAGGAGACAATCACTGCAAAGTTCCCTGGAATCAAGATTGTTGATGACAAGGGAATCTCTGGACCAGATTTCGCAGGCGATGCACAAGCTGCAGCAACTGCAATCTTGACCAAGAATCCAAAGATCAGCGCTATCTGGGCTGTCTGGGATACACCAGCTGAAGGTGTTATGGCCGCACTTCGTGCAGCAGGAAACACAACAACAGTTATCGCAACTGAAGATCTTGGTGCAAACGTTGCAATCTCACTCGCTAAGGGTGGACCAGTAACAGGTCTCGGCGCACAGCGTCCATACGATGCCGGTGTTGCAGAAGCAAAGCTCGCTGCATACGGACTCCTTGGAAAGACTGCTCCAATCTACGTTGCAATGCCAGCACTTGCAGTTGAGCACACCAACGTCTTGCAGGCATGGCGCACGGTTTACTCCGCTGCTCCATCAGATGCACTACGCAAGTCATTTAAAGTCGGTAAGTAACCGATTAGATTGATTAACTGTCACCCGCTGCCGCTTAAGGCGGTAGCGGGTGGCCCAATCAGAAGAAACTATTAACTTTCAGGGGAGATCATGAAGAAGCTAAATGTCGCACTCATCGGTGCAGGGTTCATGGGTAAGGCTCACTCACTTGCCTACGTTGCAATGCCAATGTTCTTTCATCCGGCACCGGCATACCCAGTTCGCAAGACCATCGTCGATGTAAACGATGAAGTAGCAGCAGAGGCCGCCATCCGCTTCGGCTTTGAGAAGAGCACCGGAAACTGGCAGTCAGTAATCGATGACCCCGAGATCGACATTATTGATATTGCAACACCAAATCACCTTCACGCTGAGATCGCAATCGCGGCAGCAGCAGCTGGAAAACATATTATTTCAGAGAAGCCACTTGCTCGTAATGGCGCTGAAGCTAAGACCATGTATGACGCCGTGAAGAATGCCGGCATCGTCCATATGGTCGCCTTTAATTATCGCCGCACACCAGCAGTCGCTCTTGCCAAGAAGTACATCGAAGAAGGCGCAATCGGTGACATTTTGAACTTCCGTGGAACCTATCTACAGGACTGGTCAGCAGATCCAGATGGCCCACTCTCATGGCGCTTCCAGAAAGCAATTGCTGGTTCAGGATCTCTTGGAGATATCGGAACTCACGTAGTTGATATGGCCCGTTACCTTTGTGGCGAAATCTCTCAGGTAAATACTCAGCTTAAGACTTGGGTCACAAGTCGCCCAGTACAGAGCGGTACCGTCGACAAGCTCGGAACCGGGGCTAAGAATGCAGATGCACCTCGTGCCGCAGTCGATGTCGATGACGAAGTTCTCTCACTCCTAGAATTTGAAAACGGAGCGATTGGTTCACTCGAAGCAACTCGTAATGCTCATGGTCGCAACAACTTCCTCACCTTCGAAATTCATGGAACACTTGGATCGATCTACTTCAACTACGAGCGCCGTGACGAGCTCCAGGTCGCTTTCGCAAAAGACCAAGGTGATCGCAAGGGATTCCGTACTGTCTATACCGGTCCAGCCCACCCATATGGCGAGGGCCTATGGCCTATCCCAGCGCTGGGTATTGGATATGGCGAGACCAAGATCATCGAAGCTTACGATTTCATCAAGGCAATTGTTGAGGGCGGGGAAGTTTCACCTAACTTCAAGGATGGCTATCAGATTAACTTGATCGCAGATGCGATGGCTGAATCCGCTGCAAAGCGCGAGTGGGTCAGGGTTCCAAAAGTTACTGACTAAAAAGAACAATCTAGTCAGGCTATAAATTATAAAGGAAGAGAGGTGAGTTCCATGAATACCGTTGAAATGCAAAATATCAATAAGTCCTTCTTTGGAACTCGCGTTCTCAAAGATGTGAACTTCAGTGTTCGCCCTGGTGAGGTACATGCACTAGCCGGAGAGAACGGAGCCGGTAAGTCAACCTTGATGAAGATTTTGCAAGGTGTCTACACGATGGATTCGGGCTCAATCAAGGTAGCAGGTGAATCTGTTGAGATTCATTCCTTTCAAGATGCTCAACGCCACGGTATTGGCATGGTCTTCCAGGAATTCTCACTCATCCCAGAACTTACAGTCGCACAAAATATTTTCTTGAACCGCGAACCGAAGAACAAGATTGGCTTCATCGCTGACCGTGATTCTGCAAAGCGTGCAAGTGCAGTGCTTCAAAGCGTAGGTATCGAAATTGATGTGACGGCCAAAGTTTCATCGTTAAGCCGTGCCTATCAACAGTTGACTGAAATCGCTAAGGCAATTGCAGCTGATGCCAAGATTTTGATTCTGGATGAACCAACAGCATCCCTTGCCAAGCACGAAGTTGATGCGCTCTTTAAAGTACTTAAGCAACTAACGGCCTCTGGTGTATCAATCATCTACATCAGCCACCGCATGGATGAGATCTACCAAATCTGCGACCGCATTACAGTTCTACGTGATGGCAACCTCGTCGCCGTAGAAACTCTGGCAGATACAACGCCTCAAGAAGTAATTGCCCATATCACCGGTCGCAAAGATGTTGAGATGCTCTCTCACGATGGACGTCAGATTGATCGATCCACGACCCCGACCCTCAAGGTGACTCACCTTTCAGTGGGCGATCGAGTGAAGGATGTCTCCTTCGACCTCTATCAAGGCGAAATCCTTGGGCTTGCGGGCCTCATGGGAAGTGGCCGCACTGAGATTCTTCGCGCTGTCTTTGGCTTAGATAAGAAGTCTTCGGGCACCCTCGAACTCAAAGGCGAAGCGATCTCCATCAAGAATCCACGAGATGCAAAGAGTTCAGGATTGGCACTGATCCCTGAAGATCGCCGCCGCCAAGGTCTGGTTATGGAGCACTCGGTCTCAGCCAATATTTTGGCTGCCAACCTCGACAAGCTCTCTCATCTCAACTTCCTGAACTTCACAAAGATTGATGAGTTCTCCCAGACTGCTATTACTGACTTTGAAATCCGACCACCCGAGGCAGATCGCCAGGTGAAGCTTCTCTCTGGTGGAAACCAGCAGAAGGTTGTTATTGCGAAGTGGGTAGCGACAAATCCAACAATCATTTTGATGGATGAACCGACCGTTGGTGTTGATATCGGCACCAAAGTTGAAATTATGAAGCTTGTACGATCCCTCGCAGCAAAGGGCAACTCCATCATTCTTGTCTCATCAGAACTCCCAGAACTACTAGGAGTCTGTGACCGCATTCTTATTATCAATAATGGTGAAATTCGTGAATCACTAATGCGTCACGAAATTCGCGATGAAGATCACCTCCAACTCATGGTGCAAGGGATAAACGCATGAAGACAAAGCTATTTACTCGATTTGATTGGCGCGCCAGTTTCATTTACTGGATGTTTGCACTGATCTTCCTCTTCTTCGCAGTACTCCTACATGCAGATGGCTTCCTTGGGCCTAATAATCTTCTCAATATCTTCCGTCAGACAGCGACGATCTCTGTTATGGCTGTAGCGATGACCTTCGTTATTGCCTGCGCAGAAATCGATCTCTCTATCGGAGGAGTCGCCGGACTTTCATCTGTGGTCGTCGCAATCACGATTCGTGATCACGGCCCAATCGCAGGTGTCTTAGCGGGAATAGGGGTGGGGCTGCTTGTGGGGGCGGCCAATGGACTCCTGGTGTCGCGTATAGGAATTCCTAGTTTCCTAGTCACGCTCGGTATGCAAGGTGTAGCCGTTGGAACGGCAGCCTTAATTACTGACTACGCCCCTATTCCAATCCTTAATGATGGTTTCAATCGCATCTTTGGTTCTGGCTCGATCGGTAAATTCCCAAGCGTCATCTTCTGGAGCTTCAGCGCAGTTGTGCTTGGTTGGATCACGTTAACTCGCACAACACTTGGCCGCCGCATTCTCGCAACTGGTGGAAATCGTGATGCTGCTGAGTTCAACGGTATTGATACCAAGCGGATCAAATTCACTGTACTACTCATCTCATCGACCGTTGCTGCGATCGCAGGCATGATCTATGCCGGACGTCTTCAAACGGGACGCTATGAGTGGGGTAGCGGAGATGAGCTCTCAGCAATTGCTGCGGTAATCCTTGGAGGAACAAGTCTCTTTGGCGGTGGCGGCACAATCATCGGCACACTCTTTGGTGCATTACTCGTTGGGCTTATTAACAATGGATTGATCTTGGCTGGCTTACCAGTAAGCGAACAGCAGATCATCCGCGGCCTCATCATTATTTTGGCTGTCGCCCTAGCGAAGAAGAAGTAGGGAATTAATTCATGAGTACCAATACCTTCTCTCGCACTGAGCGAGATCAAAAGTCACAAGTGACCATGAACGCCGGCATCGTCGGGCTTGGTTTTATCGGCGAGGTGCACGCGCGTGCAATTCGTGCCAATGGCCATCAGCTCCGTTCGGTCTCAGCTGCCACAGTCGAGATTGCGCAGGCCGGTGCGGGCAAAGTTGGTGCTGAGTACGCAGTAACTACTGAAGAGATGATGCGTGATCCAGAGATCGATGTCATCCATATCTGCACACCAAATATTTTCCATGCCGAACTTGCAACAATGGCGCTAGAGCATGGCAAACATGTTATTTGTGAGAAGCCACTTGCAATCTCAGTCGAGGATGCAGTTAAGCTCACTGAACTTGCTGCCGCAAAGAATCTAGTGGCGACAGTGCCATTTATCTATCGGTACTACCCAACAGTGCGAGAGGCCAGAGCACGCCTGCTCAATACCGAATCAATTCCAAATTTGCTTCATGGTTACTACCTTCAGGACTGGCTTGCTTCAGATGAAGTTGAAAACTGGCGCATTAATCCGAAATTAGGCGGACCATCACGCGCATTCGGAGATATCGGCGTTCACTGGGTAGATCTCATTGAATTCGTTACAGGCCAACGGATCGTCCGCCTCAGCGCGCAGTTGATGAGAGTCTTCGAGTCGCGCTCTGATGCACCATCTGTTGGCACTGAGGATGGCGGAACCATCATCTTCGAAACAAATACAGGTGCTCAAGGCTCCCTCGTTCTCTCGCAAGTATCTGCTGGACGTAAGAACAAGTTGTGGTTCTCGATCGAGGGCAACGGCTACTCCTATGTCTTTGATCAGGAGAATCCAGATTCACTCTGGCAAGGTGGCGTAGGAGTTAATTCGACCTTCATGCGTGGATCAGCTGGTGAATCAGATGCTGCTGCTCGATTCTCAATACTTCCTGCCGGACATCCTCAGGGATACCAAGATTGCTTCAACGCCTTTATCGCCGATACGTACAGCGCAATCACACTCGGTGAGAGCGATGGCTTGCCACGTTTTGCTGATGGCCTTCGTGCAGCTCGGCTTACCGCGGCTGTTCTAGAATCATCTAAGAGTCGCCAATGGGTGGAGGTCAAGTGAAACTAGGTTTTCTTACTGCTTGCCTTCCAAAGTTATCTCTGGAAGAGATTGCCGATTGGGCGGTAGAGCAAGGCTATGAAGCCTTAGAAGTTGCCGCTTGGCCAGACCTCGGACATCGGCCATTCGTGGCAACACATCTCAATGTGGAAACTTTTGGTACTCAAGATGTAGAGCGCGTTAAAGGGATCTTTGATTCACGAGGGCTGAAACTCTCATCAATTGCATTTTATGATAATAACTTGCACCCAGATTTAGCAGAGCGCACCAAGATAAACCAGCACGTGATGCGTTGTATTGATGCTGCCGCGCTACTCGGTGTTGAGTCAGTAGGTACCTTCGTTGGGCGCGATTGGAATAAGACAGTCGCCGAGAATCTTCTTATGGCTGAAGAAGTCTTCAAGCCGTTGGTTGCTCATGCGACTAAGCAAAATGTAAAGATTGTGATTGAGAACTGCGTGATGGAGGGCTGGCATCCAGACGGTTATCCAGGAAACTTGGCATATTCACCCGAGCTCTGGGAGTGGATGTTTGGCATTGGTCTCTACCTCAACTACGACCCATCACATTTAATCTGGATGGGAATTGATCCGATCGCTGCGATCAAGCCATATATTGATCGAGTTGTACATGCCCAAGCAAAAGATATTGAAGTATTCCCAGAGAAGCGCAATCACTTTGGTTATCCAGGTAAAGCTGTTGTGCGCGAAAATCCTTGGGATGTCGGCTGGTGGCGTTACCGCGTACCGGGCCTTGGTGAAGTTGATTGGAAGAAGTTGATCGACGTCATGTACGAAGGTGGATTCAACGGAACCCTCTCGGTCGAACATGAAGATCCCATCTGGGGTGGCACTGAAGAGAACATCAAGGTTGGTCTTCAAATTGCCTATAAGACGCTCCGCCCTCACATTATTAAGTAAGTACTTCAAGGTTCTACGAAGGGGATCTCATGTCTGATTTTCATATGGTTGCTCGGTTTGAAGCAGCCCCAGGCAAGCGCGAAGAACTCATCTCTCGCCTCAAGGCGATGGAGGTTGCCACCCAAGGTGAGCCTGGCTGCCTCTACTACATCCTTAATGTGGACCGCGATAACCCCGATATCTTCTACTTTAGAGAGGGCTGGGCTGACCAAGCCTCACTCGACCAGCACGATAAGACTCCACATGTGATGGCGATCCGTCAGTCTGAGAAAGAGCTCACTGCGAACGGCATCAGCGTCAATTTCATGCACGCGCTCTAACCCGAGAAAAACCCCCTGCAGCGGCTGAGATACCGAGGTCCCCAGTCCGCATCTGAACGCCTAGCCACCCCGGTGCTCTCCGGACCCCCGATCGGGGCAGTTCGTTATCAAAATGTTACCAATATTGCGGAACCCTCCATAGACCGCGCCGACAGGCTTCTGTAATTTCCTTCACTGTAATGAGCGTGCCGAGAGGCATGCGAAATTATCGAAATATTGTCGGGGCTAGTCCTGGTCTCGACAAATCAAAACTAGGAGATAAATAATGAAGAAAGCTATGAAAGTTGGAGCACTTGCTCTAACAGCCGTTGTGGCGCTTTCTGTCGCTGTAGCTGCTCCGGCTCCTGCCGCTTCAACTAAATGCGCAAAGAAGACAACTGTCACCATGCTTGGAACCATCAAGCCTGAAATCCAAGATCAGTTCCTTGCTGCAGTCAAAGACTACAACAAGAGCCAGACTTGCTACACACTCAAGTCAGTTCCTGGAGATCGCAAACTAACATTCCTTCAGAACGTAACACCTATGTATGCTGCAAAGAATGCACCTACAATCATGTACACACTCCAAGAGATTCCTGACATGGCTGACAAGGTCATGGACTGGAAGGGCACAACTCTTGCAAAGCTAGCTCCATCAGGTCTTCTTGCTGCAGCAAATGTTGGCGGAAAGCAAGTTGGTGTTCCATCAACTGCTGAAGCTTTCGGACTTCTTTACAACAAGAAGGTTCTCGATGCAGCTGGAATCAACCCAGCATCAATCAAGACCCGCACAGATCTAGAAGCAGCATTCAAGACTCTTCAGGCGAAGGGCAAGAAGGCAATCCACTTCTCAGCTATCTGGTGGTCACTTGGTGCACACTTCACAAATATCTTCCACGCTAATGCTGCAGCAACTCATGAAGGCCGCTTGGCTGTTCTTGATTCACTCGCAGATGGCAAGAAGGATCTCAGCACCGATCCAGTCTTCAAGAACTGGTTGGCAACATTTGACCTTCTCAAGAAGTACAACGGTTCAACTGTAAATCTCACAGATACTGAATACGATGCTTCTATCGCAGATCTAGCAAGCGGCGACTACGGCTTCATGTTCCAGGGTAACTGGACCGAGCCAAACCTCATCACAGCTGCTGCAGGAACTGACTTTGGCATCATGCCATTGCCAATCAGCACAGATGCAAAGGCATATGGAAATGATTCCATTCCTGTCGGCGTACCTGGCTACTTCATGATCGATAACAAGCAATCAACAGCTGCTACACGTGCTGGCGCCATCGACTTCTTGACATGGCTCTACACATCTTCAGCTGGCCAGCACCACGTCTCAGACCCAACCACCAAGACTGGTGGCGGAATGGGCTTCATCCCTGTCTATGGAAAGTGGAATGTTCCACCAAGCACATTCATGTCTAAGAAGATCGCTGAGTACGTTGCAGCGAACAAGACACTTGAGTGGATCAACACCTACTACCCAGCAGGATTGCAAGAGACAGTCGGAAAGGTATCTATGCAGCAGTACTTCACTGACAAGATCTCTTCAACCGACCTCGCTAAGGCAATCCAGGATGCTTGGAAGGATCAAGTAAAGACCTGGCGTGGAGTTAAGAAGTAATTCTTACCTCTCACCAGTTCTAACTAGCTCAAGCTAGAAGTAGTACGTTAGTTGGGGCCATTCCCGGGGTTTGCTACCCGGGGATGGCCTCGCTAATCTTTCCTAAGAATTTCTGTGGACTTTTATTGAGAAGGAAGCGCAATGAGCCAGAAGCAAGGCGTAAGGCAGATGAAGAGGTTTCTGACCTTTGGCGCTATCCCGCTCTCAATCTTCTTAGCAGTGCTTGTCTATCCTTTCGCGCAAGGCCTCTTTCTCACCTTTACCAACTGGAATGGTTTCGGATACACCAGGCTTGCAGGCTTTAGTAACTACATAAAAGCCTTTCACGATCATACTTTTTGGGTAACTCTCGGCTTCACTTTGAAGTTCGTTATTGTTTCAGTGATAGTGGTTAACGTAGTCGCTTTTGGACTCGCACTACTTGTTACCTCAAAACTAAAGAGTTCAAATATCTTCCGCACCTTCTTCTTCATTCCGAACCTAATCGGCGGAGTGGTCCTAGGTGTTATCTGGCAATTTATTTTCAACACCGCCCTTGGCTCAATTGCCAAGAAATTCAGCCTTCCTTTCTTCCAGGATTCTTGGCTTAATGATTCAAATAAGGCTTTCTGGGCGCTCATCATCGTGACGGTCTGGCAGTCCTCGGGCTACATGATGATCATCTATATCACCGGCCTCGTTAGCATCGAGCAGGATGTCCTTGAAGCTGCCAAGGTCGATGGTGCCTCACCACTCCGTATGCTGACTGCTATCAAGATTCCATTGATGGCACAGGCCTTTACGATCTCACTCTTCTTAACTATGCGTGCCGGATTTATGGCCTACGACGTCAACCTTGCGCTCACCGGTGGTGGGCCATTCCGTACGACCGAACTGATCTCGATGCATATCTTCCAAGAGGCCTTCGCCTTTGGTCACTTCGGCACAGGTCAAGCAAAGGCAGTTTTGATGTTTGTCATGGTCGCACTCGCCGCATTAATCCAAGTGGCAGTTTCTAAGCGCATGGAGGTCGAGTAATGAAGATGGCTACCAAGCGACGCTCGTCAGGCAAGAAGGTAGTTTTTGGAGTCGGCCTCTTCCTCTCGCTCGCCTATGTCTCACCCTTCCTTTTGGTTCTTATTAACTCAATAAAGCCTAAATTTGATATTTTGGCGAACCCATTGGGTTGGCCAGCAACCATCACGTGGGAGAACTTCCAAGAAGCGCTACAGAAGATGAACTTCTTTAGATCGCTAGTGAACTCAATTATTATTACCTTCTTCAGCGTCTCAGTACTTATTATCTTCTCGTCAATGTTGGCGTATTACTTAGCTCGTACGAAGAATAAGTTCACGAAGACAACTTTCTTGATCCTTGTGGCTTCCATGATTGTTCCATTCCAAGCCTTGATGATTCCTTTCATATCGATCTTTGCTCAGTTCGTATCACTCAATAACCGCATTGCGCTTATCTTCTTCTATCAAGGTTTTGGCGTTGCGCTCTCTACCTTCCTGTATCACGGCTTCATCTCAAAGATTCCAACCGAAATCGATGAGGCAGCGGCGATGGATGGTGCAAGTGACTTCACGATCTTCTGGCGAATCGTCTTCCCAATGCTTCGTCCGGTTACCGCAACCGTCGCGATTGTGAATGCGCTCTGGATCTGGAACGACTTCCTCTTGCCTCGCCTGGTTCTTACCCCAGAGACGCAGACCTTGCCACTCTCGACCTATCTCTTCTATGGGCAATACACGACCCAATATGGCCAGGTAATGGCAGGGCTCTTGCTCGCGGTTGTTCCGATCATCATCTTCTACTTGGTCTTGCAGAAGCAGTTTATCTCGGGCATCTCAACGGGAGCTGTTAAGTAGTTCAGTGCAGTGAGTCAGAGATAAGCCTGTAAACTTCAGGTCTCATGGCTCACTATTCGATCGCAATCGTCGGCGCAGGACCAGCCGGGTACTTCACTGCCCAGGCGCTCCAGAACGCCCAGACCGAAGATCGCACCTTCGCCATCGACCTCTTTGAACGCCTCCCAACCATGTGGGGGCTCGTCCGATCTGGTGTCGCACCAGATCACCCAAAGATTAAGACCGTCGCAAAGGTCTTTGAGAAGGTCGCAGCCGAGCCCAACTTCCGCCTATTCGGCAATATCGAGATCGGTAAAGATATCGATATCGAAGATCTAACTTCCCGTTATGACGCTGTGGTGATGTGTACTGGATCTGCCGTCGGTCGCAAGCTTGGTATCCCAGGTGAAGACCTTCCTGGTTCAATCTCTGCCGCTGAATTTGTACCTTGGTATAACGGACATCCTGATTTCACAGAGCTCTCGGTCGATCTAACGGGCGAGACCGCAGTTGTGATCGGTGCTGGAAACGTCGCGATGGATTGCGCACGCATTCTTGCGATTAATCCAACCGAACTCGATACGACAGACACGGCAGATCATGCGCTCGCTTCCTTGCATGCATCCACAATCCGCAAGGTCTATATCGCAGGTCGTCGCGGCGTCGAGCACGCAGCATTTACCGCACCCGAACTTCGCGACCTTCCAAAGTTAGAACATACCGATGTTCACATCGATGCAAATCAAGTAAGTGAAGCGCATGCTCGCGCAGAGGCTGCTGGTGAGATTGAAAAGCATCTCGCATCAAATCTTGAAGCGTGGCGGATCATCGCCGAACATCCAAAGTCTGATCATGCTCGATCCATGGAGTTCCGCTTTCTCTCTGCACCAAAAGAAATTAAGGGCAACGGCAAAGTTGAAGAAGTGATCTTTGGTATTAACAAGGTTGAGAATGACAAGATCGTCGACACCGGCGAGACCTATTCAATACCTTGTTCACTTGTGATCTCAGCTATCGGATATCAAGCAGCGCCAATCAATGGTGTGTACTTCCATAATGGCATTATCGAAAACGAGAATGGCCGCGTACTCGGAACCAACATCTACACCGTGGGCTGGGCAAAGCGCGGGCCATCAGGAGTCATCGGAACCAATAAGAGCGATGCATCCGATGTCGTGAATCTGATTCTTGAAGATTTGAAAGAGCCAAAGGCAACGATGGATATCTCAATGCTCATCCCGGCAAGCCATAAGGTCATCGATCAAGCGGCCTGGGCGAAGATCAACGCCGCCGAAATCGCCGCAGGGGAGCCGCTCGGAAAACCCCGCGTTAAAGAGGCTTCTTGGCCTATATTGCTGAGTTTGGGGCTTAATTAGTTAGCAGGTAGTATTCACTCTCCACCACCACGTGGGATTCTTACGGAAACTGCAGAATCTTGCGCTTGTAGCTCAACGGATAGAGCATCTGACTACGGATCAGAAGGTTAGGGGTTCGAATCCCTTCAAGCGCACCAGATCTTCTACACTATTAAAAAAGCCCCCGTTGAATAAACGGGGGCTTTTTCACTCTTTGACGTAGTACAGAAAATATATCACTTTCAACACGACTAAGTTTTCCTCAAGCAAGAAAATCCAGAGAAATATAAGTTCCTTCTCGAGTTAAGTTCTGGGAATGCGGCTGTAGCTCAGGGGATAGAGCTTCTCTTTGACGTAGGGATGGTCGTGAGTTCGAATCTCACCAGCCGTATACACGTAGAGTGACCTTCGTAACGTCAGCGGAGGTCACTTCTACTTAATACGCTGACATTTCGGGCAGTAATGCGAAGATCGGTTGGCGAACTTAATGCGCCGAATCGCAGTGCCACATCGTGGACATGGTTCTCCTTCTTGGCCGTAAGCATTGAGTGAGACATCGAAGTAGCCGCTTTCGCCATTGACGTTGATATAGAGCTCATCGAAGGATGTGCCGCCGACCGCCAAGGCGTTACTCATGACTTCTTTTGCAGAGTCAAGGACTCGTTGAATATCGGAGGCCTTGATCTCGCTAGCGATCCGCTCGGGATGGACCTTGGCAAGCCAGAGTGATTCATCGGCATAGATATTTCCGATGCCAGAGACGATATTCTGATTGAGAATTGCAGTTTTGATCGTGACATTTCTGCGGCGGATATTGACAATTACTTGAGGCAGATCCACTGAATCATCAAAGAGATCCGGAGCAATCTTTGCGACCGATGTCGGTACCCCATCAATGGTTTCTTCTACAGATACCCATCCAAAGGTACGCTGGTCATTAAAGTGGAGCGAGGTGCTTTTTAGCCCCTTCTTCAAATGAAACAGTGCACGCGTATGTCTCTGATCTTCTGGATCGATGAGGAATTGTCCCGACATGCCTAGATGCGCGGCTAATACATAAGGACGATCTAAGACGAGCCACAAGAATTTACCGCGACGCTTGGTATCCAGGATCTTTGCTCCGACAACAAGATCGAGCGGACCAACGCTTTTTGGATTGAGTCCGCGCGGATGAAGTTGCTTGGCTGAAATGATCCTGCGACCGACCGCATGGATATGAAGCCCTCGGCGGACTGTCTCAACTTCAGGTAATTCAGGCATGGCGAAAGTTAGAGACGAACCTTCTCGGCAGAGATCACGTCGACTCTGCTATCTGGCAGGTCGTAGTCACTGCAGGCGCGGTTGAGTTCGGCAACGATCATCTCGGCCGGGATAAGAACGCCGTTCCAGGATTCATCAAGAGTGGTGTGAGCATCTTCAATGAGAGTGATATCGATACCGCGTTCGATGGCGGCATGGATGGTATGGCGGACGCAGTAGTTGCTCTGTGCGCCGGTAACAATAAGGTGGCCGACCTCCAGTTCTTCAAGGACGTCTTCGAGGTCAGTCTCTTCAAAGGAGCTGCGCCAGAGTTTATGAATGATCCGCTCACCGGCAGCAGGCTTTAACTCGGGAACGATCTGCCAATACTCACTATCGATCGGCATATCGTCTTCTGAATGCTGGACCCAGATGACCTGCAACCCTGCAGCGCGAGCTCGATCAACCAAGTCGGCAATCTTTGCGACAACCGCATTTCGGTCCCTAGAGAAGTCGACGACGCCATTCTGGACATCGATGACGATTAGCGCCTTGTTGGGACGATCTTCATATGCGCTCATACTTCTCCGAACACTCAAAGCGACTCTCGTGAGCCAAGGATGAAAGGGTACTACCTCACTTCACAAGGAGCAGTGCTTGCAAGCCACCCACTTTTAATCGAAGATTGCTCAGTGCTAGAACTTAAAGATCATTGGGTCTGGGATTGTTGGCTCTTCGATGACGGGGATGATTTTCATATCTTCTTCCTTCGAGCATCACGGGCGCTCCAAGATCCCGACCGTAGACACTTTCGCGCATCTGTCGGTCATGCGAAGTCAAAAGATTTAGCCAACTGGGAGTTACTTCCTGATGCGCTCTTTGCATCTGATTCTCCCGCCTGGGATGAGGTTGCAACCTGGACAGGTTCTGTCGTAAAAAACGAAGTTGATGGCCTCTACTACATGTTCTATACGGGTGTTACGCGGCCTAATGGTGGAACTGTCCAGCAGGTTGGATATGCGACAAGCAAGGATTTGATTGCATGGGAGAAGAACTCGAGTAATCCTGTGATGAGTGCAGATTCTGAGCTCTATGACACACAGGAGAATGGCAGCCCGGACACAAACTTCCGTGATCCGTGGGTCTTCTACAGTGATGATGACAAGAAGTGGCACATGTATGTGACGGCCGATCTAAAGGGCGGTGGCATCAAAACTCGCGCCACAGTGGCACATGCAACCTCTACAGATCTTAAGAGTTGGAGTTCTGAGCAACCCCTTCACGGCGAGTCAGGCTTCGGCCAAGTGGAAGTCGTTCAGGTAGAACATATTGATGGCCGCTGGGTAATGGTCTTCTGCGTTGGCGAACAACACCTCAACGTCATAAAGCCTGGCTTTAAATCTGGCACCTACTCAGTTCCAATGGATACGCAGTTCGGCCCAATTCACTTTGATAATGCCGACATCATTGATGCTGATGGAATTTATGCTGGACGGATCATTAAGAATCGATCAGGAGACTGGGTTCTTATGGGATTTGAGAATGGACAGATCAAATCTGAATTTAAGGGACGAATCTGCAATCCGATTCCGTTGGAGATGACTGCAGCCGGGACATTGAAGATTAAAGCTTCTTCGTAGCCTTAAAGCGCTTCAATACGACCTCGAGATACATCGCATCCGCCCACGAGAACCATTCACGAGTAAAGACTGCTACATCATCTTTATGAAATGACTCATGCATATATCCAGTGCCGGCTACACCTGGACGATCGCCACAGAGGAGATCGCCTTCCATGCTGGTCAATACGCGCCAGTTCCCGATCGCTTCATCGCCATCCAAGTTACGAAGCGATAGGAATCACGATCTCGTTGTAATGAAGAAATCCAGGTTTAAAGGGTGGATCAAAACGGCAGATCCGAGTCTCACTCGTCAGCCCATACCCTTTACCCTTTGCAAAGGTACGTAAATCAGCTTCTTTTCGCTCACAGACCGAGGTGGAGGCCCGTCCTCTGAAGGAGATCACTAAGCACTTCTCGGCGGGGAGTGCGCGCAGAGTCACCTGTGACTGCTGTGGCACAGGCAGGTCAGCGAGAGTTGTTCCTGCTGGCATCACAAAGGAGATATTCCATTGTCTTGAAGCAATTGTTTCATGGGTAGATGAAATCACTGGAGCAGTCATCGCAATCTTCTCTGACTTCTGGTTACCACCAGAGATATATCGGAAGAGAGATCCGAAGGCCTTAGACGTCGCCCCGTTGTAATCAGCTGCAACGCTGATTTCGGCAATCACACATGGGTCATACTCTCGAAGCTCGAAACCGTCGAAATCTTCAAGAACCTTGAACTTCTGTCGCTCGGTCATCGGGACCTTTCTGTAAGTTCGCGGTTGTGCCAAGTATTACTTCTGGAGGACGACTGTACTCTGAGGTGGAACAGAGACCTTGCCACCATTAACAACAGATAGAACCTTGGTGCCCGCAACTCCACCGCTAACAACCACGTTCCACTTTCCCGATGAAGGAAGAGCGACCGACTGTGCGGCGGTTGAAGCGTTGATAGCGACCACGATAGATGACCAAGAGTCCCCAGCCTTCTTCCCGTTGAGCGTGTAAGCGATCGCTCCAGTCAAGGTAGGCAGGAATGCAAGGTTTGAGGTGATTGCAGCTGCTGTACTCATCCTGAAAGCAGGGTGAGTGTTACGGATAGCTAGAAGACCCTTGTAATAGTTATTTGTAGCGATATTGGTAGGCAGGGTCGCCCACTTCAGTGAATTGACCTCATCGCTGGCGTTATAACTATTCTCATTGCCATTCTTGCTCCGTAAGAATTCCTGTCCAGCTTGGATATACGGAACACCTTGCGAGAGATAGACAAGAACAGCTGTCATCTGATCGAGTTTCACAATGGTTGATGCTGGTGCGCCGGCCATACTTGCAGTCAACTTATCGAAGACGGTTGCGTTATCGTGAGACTCAACGTAATTGATTGACTGACCAGGGCTTGTAGTAGTCCAGGCATTCGACAATGCATTGTTATAGGAAGTCTGGCCAACGACTCCTGAAGCGACATCCAATGAACGGATAAAGAGTCCAGAGACAAATCCCTTTTCGGTTGCATGGAAGACTGAACCCTTAGCACCGTCGCGAATCTGATCATTGAATGCTCCTACACCAGGAAGTTGAGCGATATTTGCCTGTGTCGCAGCCTTAACGCTTGAAAGTGAACTCTGGCCATACCAACCTTCGCCAAAGATCAGAATAGTTGGATCGATCGCCGTCATATCCTTGCGGACTTGGTTGACGGTAGAGATACTCATCTGCCCCATCTGGTCGATGCGGAATCCATCCATGTGATATTCGCTAGCCCAATACTTGAATGAATCAGTCACAAACTTAGCGACCATTGAGCGTTCGTCTGCAACGTCATTGCCGCAACCACTTCCATTGGTGAGATCGCCACTGGAGTCTGTGCGGAAGAAGTAACCTGGAACGATCAAGTTCTCGCTAAAGGATCCTGCGTTATAGACGTGGTGATAGACCACATCCATGATCACACGAAGGCCCTGGTTATGCATCGACTGAATCGCGCTCTTAAGTTCGGTAATACGAGTTGTTGGATTAGAAGGATCGGTCGAGTATGAGCCTTCAGGAACATTGAAATTCTGTGGGTCATAACCCCAGTTAAATGTTGGCTTTAGCTCATCTACCGACTGATAATCAAAGACCGGCAGGAGCTCTACGTGGCTCACTCCCATGCTCTTGATATGCGCTACGCCTGTCGCAACACCCTTGTACGAGGTATTGGTATCAGTGAATGCCAAGTACTTGCCCTGGTGAGCAGCTGGCGCTCCGCTAGCCGCATCGATCGAGAGATCACGAACATGAAGTTCATAGATAGAAGCATCGGTTGGATTTCCCGAGAACTTAGGTTTGGTGTTATTCCAACCAGCCGGATTAGTCTTAGAGAGATCGACTACGACGCCTCTAATACCGTTTGCTGTAGTGGCGCGAACGTATGGATCGACAGCTTCATTGGTATTTCCATCAACAGTCACGCGATAGAGGTATGAGACTCCATTTAGATCACCCGGCATAGTGGCAACCCACGTGCCCTTTACATCTGAAGTCATTGTTGTCTGGACTGGTACTGACTTATCTAAAGTTGGGAAGGTCAACAAAGTGACCATTGATGCAGTTGGTGCCCAGACGCGGAACTTCGTCTCTTTAGGTGAATAAGTATTTCCAAGGTCGTTGCCTGTGTAGGTGTACTTCGCTGCGAACTCTGGTGAATCAAAGATCTTTGCTTGTTCTACTGCAGGATTAACTGGGATGGCAGTAGTTGGGGCAGCCGTGTAAATCGTTGCGTCACCTTGTCGAATCCAGACTTCAGAATTTCCGGTTGCATCAAAGTTGGTGAGAAAACGATCGATTGATCCTTCCTTCTCAAGCCAAGCACCACGTCGAATGATGATGCCGATCTGCGCAAAGGTAGCTGTACCAGTGACATCAATCTTTGCTACTTTGCCAAAGGCATCTTCACTCTGGAATGGGAAGCCAGCGGCGCTGACCTCTTTATCGTTGGCGGTTCCAGCCATATCGCGCCAGAGATAGACATTCCAATCGGTGTAATCAGCGGCAGCGCGCTGATAGTGAATGGTGAGGTGAACCGTGTCAGGCAGTGCAGCTCGAACCGGGGCCAAGAAGGTGGTGCTCATAGCGCCAGCAAGCAGAAGGATGAAGAGTGCCTGGACTTTGCGATTTAGAAGGTTTCTCATGGAATCAGATTACTGAGCGCCCTTCGCTACTTACAGTGAAAAATCTGCAAGCACGATAACCTTTTTGTTATTCGGTGGGGTAGGTAACGCCAATCTGGCTTCGAATAGCATCCATCACCTTCATGATCTCAACGCTTTCAGCCAATGACATCACTGGGCTCTCGACCAAGCCCTGACTAACGCACTTCTCGACATGCATCGCTTGGTACTGACGCCCTTGACCTTCGATCTTCTCGTTATAACTCTTCATAATCTCACCAGAACGATTGACCACTCGGAAAGATGTTTGAGCATAGAACGAACCATCAATATCGATGCGAGCGAGCGAACCGATGATGGAAGCGTTAACCGGTCCTGCACCTAAGAAAGAGGTCGTCATCGTCGCCTGCTTGCCACCGTCATACTCAAAGATCATCGATGTCGTTGCATCGACCTCCTCGGCATTAAGTCGTGCCTTCGCCGTGATCACAGCCGGTTTTCCAAAGATGCGATGTGCCATCGAGACTGGATAGATTCCAAGATCAAGGAGTGCGCCGCCACCTAAGTCGCGCTGTAAGAGGCGTGGGACATGAGTCAGCGCCTGGCTGTGGTCAGCTGTGAAGAGTTCAATCTCTCCGAGTGCTCCTGAAATAATAACTTCAAAGATCGCATCCATGGATGGCAAGAAGCGCGTCCACATTGCTTCCATAACAAAGAGGCCCTTTGCTTGAGCAAGAGCACGCACTTCCTCTGCTTCTGCGGCATTTATCGTAAAAGGCTTCTCGACTAAGAGATGTTTGCCGGCGTTAAGGGCTAAGAGTGCATCGCGCTTATGGAATGGGTGGATGGTTGATACATAGATGACATCAACCTCTGGATCATTTACCAGCGCTTCATAGCCCTTGTGGCGGTTAGGTATTGAAAAGCGATCTGCAAACTCATTGGCTTTATCTAAGTCTCTAGCTCCAACGGCCTGAATCGTTAACCCAGCAATCAGGAAATCTTCGGCCACTGCCGCAGCGATGCCGCCCGCACTTAAAAATCCCCAACGCAGTCCTTTACTCATCTGCCAAAAATAGCACCTAGCCCAATAAGAAAATCGCCGCCCCCGTAATGGGAGCGGCGATTTTGACGCTTATCAGGAGGGAATTAACCCTTTGAAGACTTCTTCTCCTGCTTTGCAGCGCGCTTCTCTTTAAGAGAGAGCTTTGGCTCCTTCTTGGTGTTCGCGTTGCTCTTCTGCTCTTTGTTAGCCATTTCCGTATTCCTTTCTCAATAAACTCCTAGTTCGAATAATACCGCTTTTAGATGACTGACAAGGTAAGCGCGGTCAAGCAAGCCGCGACGGCACACCATGTGAACCATGACTGTGCAGTGCGCTGGCGCCAGAGATCGAGCTCATGCGGGAGATCTGTGGTGCGATTACGAATCAAAATCCCCAGTGCGATGAAGGCACCGAGGAAGTAATGGAAGATTCCAGTACCGGCCATCAAGACCCAGTTCGATGCATACGCGCCGTTAAAACTGACTACGCCGCCATCATCTTTGACCAAGAATGGCATCTTCGCCATCTGACGCCATTGTATGTATCCACCCACAAGCAAGACAGCGAGTGTCACTAGTGATGTGAGATTGCGACGCTGCTTATCCTCTTGACCAAGCCGATGTGCGATTGCCGCGATCACAAATGGGATAGCAACTGACCAGGCTGATCCAACGGAGAAGTGCTTAACGCCCTTTGGCAACCAACCGCCATTCGTGTTGAGATTGCGGAGATAGAAGTACGAGAAGATCATCGAGAAGAGGAATGCTCCATCTGCAACGATCAATAGACGCACACCAAGGCGTTCGCGACGACCGACAGCTGCATCTGAATCGTGGTGAACGTGGAACTCTGTGTCGTGGCTCATGAGTTACTTACCCTTTCCGTAGCCATATGGATCACTTGTGATGACTGGAAGTTCATCAAAGTTGGTGAGTGGAACTGGATAAGGAACTGTCCATTCAAGCGTCTTTGCTCCCCATGGATTCATAGGTGCAACCTTGCCGTGACGCCATGAGTGAATAACAGCCCAGAGCAGAATGATCATTCCGATACCGACGCTATAAGCACCCATAGTCGAGATGAGATTTGAGTTCTTGTAGAGAGCTGCATAATCCATCACGCGACGTGGTTGGCCTTCTGCGCCAGCCATGAACATTCCGAAGAAGAGGACGTTAAATCCAATCTGGACGAACCAGAAAGAGATGTAACCAGCACGCTCGTTGAGCATTCTTCCGGTCATCTTTGGATACCAGTAAGCAAGTCCACCGATAGCGCCAGTGAGCGCAGCGCCCATTAGAGTGAAGTGGAAGTGCGCGGTCACGAACATAGATCCGTGAAGGTAGCCATCGGCAGGGACATCTGAGAGGTAGATACCGGTGATACCACCGATTAAGAAGTCCCAGATAAATGCGATCACAGAGAGCATTGGAAGTTTCATCCACGGCTTTCCGCGCCACATCGTTCCGATGAGAACCAAGAAGAGCAATCCAGTAGGAATCGAGATCATCTCGGTCGTCACCATAAATGCGCCGTTCAGTGATGGTGCCCAACCGGCGACATACATGTGGTGAGCCCACACGAGCACAGATAGACCTGCGATTCCTGCAAAGCCCATAATCGCTGCGTTATATGAGAAGAGCGGCTTTCTTACGAAGACCGGCGCAATCTCCATCAGCGCAGCAACACCAGGAATCAAGATCACGTAAACCTCTGGATGGCCCATGATCCAGAAGAGGTTGGCATAGAGCCATCCGCTTCCACCCATGTTGGCATCGAAGAAGCCGGTGTTAAATGTGCGATCAAGTGAGGTCATGATCATCGCAACCATGAAGGTTGGGAAGGCAGGAATAGCAAGTGCAACAGAGATCGTTGATCCGATAACGAAGATCGGAACTCGGTTCCACTTCATGCCCTTAGTACGCATTGCAACAACTGTTGTCGTGATATTCATACCAGCGACTGCAGTAGAGACTGCGAAGATGATGATCGTTGCAAGGAAGGCATTCATGCCAGGGCCTGCTTGAACACTCAGTGGTGCGTAAGCGGTCCAGCCAGTTGGGATTCCACCAAGGAACCATGCGCTACAGAGCACAGGGATCGCAGTGAAGAGAACCCACCATGAGAGTGCGTTGAGTCGAGGGAAGGCCATGTCATAGGCACCGATCATGATTGGCATGATGTAGTTACCAAATGGACCAGTAGCAACGATGATCATCGCAATGATCATGGTGATTCCGTGGAGTCCGACAAGTGAGTTGTAGACGGTAGCTGTGACGAAGTGTCCACCTGGGCGAGCCAAGTTGGTACGAATCATCATTGCCATTGTGCCGCCGACGCCCAAGAGGGTCATAACGCCTATTAAATACTGAATTCCAACGACTTTGTGGTCGGTGCAGTACTTGAAGTAGCGCTTGATGCCCTGGCCATCGCCAGCCATATAAAGAATCTCTTCGTCAGTGAGATCCTTACCGATCAACCAACGCCATGGGCCGATGAAGGCTCCTATGCCGACCATGAAACCAATCGACCACGAGAACATCGTGCCAAGAAGAACAATGTTGTTATCGTGAGGTGAGAGTGGATCTGCCACCTTATCGGTATAGGTCAGTACTGAATTCTTCAGAAGGTAATAAGCAATCGCCGCGAAGAGAACTCCGACAACAACTCCAGTTCCCATATGTAAGCGAGTGATCAAACTCCGCTTTGGATTTGGTACTGGTCGTGAATCTGTATGGACCTTATCGAGAGTACTCATGCTGTGTGTCCTCCTTGTGCAACGACCCAGGCATTGAAGTCAGCTTGTGACATCACCTCGCCATCTGTCTCCATATACGCGTGATAGAGGCCGCAGAGCTCTGCGCACTTCACATCAATCACACCGACCTTTGTTGGCGTTGTATGAATGACAGTTGTGACCTGTGCATTCGCATCAACCTTCACACCCAACTGGACTGGCCAGAATGAGTGGTTTACATCAGCTGATTTCACATCGAAGATAACCGGAACTCCGACAGGGAGATTAAGTTCATGCGTCTCAATTCCTTGTGCTGGATAGTTAAAGGTCCAGAGCCATTGCGATCCTGTTACTTCAACGGTAATCGCACTCTTTGCATCCGATGATGCAGCAACAGCTTGGGCGTTGACCTCAATCAATCCCCAGGCGATCGCCACGAGTGCAAAGATCAACGAACCGACCGTCCAGACGGCAACAATTGGACCATGTGTACGAATCGCAGGACCATCCTCAGGAGGAGTATCGCCGCGATGCATATTCATGAATGCATTTGTGGTAATCGCAAGCACAATGCCAGCGATTGGCGCTGAAATAACAGTGAACCAGACCATGATCGATTCAGCTGATTTCATCTCTTTCGACATAATGGTCGGCATCCACTTTGGATAGAAGAAGACCCCAAGGACTACAAATAACGCGGTCCAGAGGAAGAAGAGCACAGTTGTCCGCGAGACATCCTTGCGCTTGAAGAAACTGGTAAGTCGCTCTCCAGGTGTTGGGGCGAGAACTTCGTTGCTGTGATCAGCCATTTACGACACTCACCTTTCCTGACATATATCCGTTCTGTCCCATAACGGCACCGAACTTGGCATATGTGCCATCGCCGCATGGGTACTCGCAGTTCCAGACATATTCACCAGCTCCGCCGGTGACGAAGGAGAAGACCACAAGGTGTGATCCGTTCTTCTCCATATCAGCATCCTGCACCTTTGGAAGTGGGACGTTGACGAAGAGTGGTTCTTGGGTTGATGTTGGAAGGCCATGCAATGTAAAGGTGTGCTGAACCTCAGTTGGCTTCAACTCTGTTACTTGCTGACCATCGACTGTCATTGTGCCGTCGACAGTGCCTACAACCTTTGCAAAGTAATTGTGATTGAGTGCTTCGCCGCCGTCATAGACCCGCAGCGTCATCGTGACGAGTGAATGTGCAGGTAGCACGAGATGTTCTTCTGTGTAGAAGGGCCACGGATGAGTATTGGTTCGGTTCACATGGTTGGCGCGGGCAGTTGCGTCATCCGGGAAGACGCTCTGAGTGATGAAGGCATGAGGGAGAACCTTGCCATCAACAGTCACAGTGCCATTCACCGTTGCGTACGCCTTCTTCTGCGAATCCTTTGAAACCGAATGGAGCGTAAATCCAACTCCAGCAACGACAGCTACTCCAAAGAGCAGAAATGCAATTGCACTAACGAGGGGTTTTCCCCTCGGCACTTCATCGTGTGTGGCGGTCTCCACCATTCCTTCTTTCTCGTGCATTCTGGTCACGGATGGGGTTCCTCAAAGCCGAGTGAACTATCCGTGAGAAATTACTTATAGTGAGGGTACGCTCATCTCTGCACCGAGTGAAGCGTTTTCGAGTAACTAAGTCGAGATGATTTATGGGGATTTGCCCGAGTTCAGGGGAGTGAGATGAAGCTAAACCCATTGTGGGATATTGCTTTTGGGCTCACCCTTGCCACCGTTGCCTTCTGGTACTACCGCTCTAATCAGACGCAAAGAAGCGTGAGTAAGGTCCGGCAAGGCCTCTTCTATCTTGGTTTAACTCTGCTTACGCTCATGCTCGTCGGTCCAGTGCCCCATAAAGCGGTGACGATCTTCTGGGTTCATATGATTCAGCACATCTCGATCATGATGCTGATCTCCCCACTCATCATCCTTGGGTCACCCTTCAAGCTCCTCCTTGCAGCACCCGAGTCGCGCTCAGGGCTTATCGCTTCGTACCTTGTTCAGAACAAACTCTTTCGCCAACTCTTTAAGGCTGAGGTTGGCTTCGTCATCTTCCTCGCAGTCTTAATCCTCACTCACTTCTCGCCCCTCGCTGATGCCGGAATGCGAAGCGCGAATGTGCATTGCCTCGAATTAATCATCTTCTTACTCGGCGGACTTATCTATTACTACCCAGTGATGGAGGGAAACCCGCAACCCTTCCCAGTCTCGTATTCAAAGCGCGTCATCTCACTCTTTGCGATGATGTTGCCCGAGACGATGACTGGATTCTTCCTCTACTCGGGAAATCGCGTTCTCCATGCGCTACCCGAATCACGTTCGATGTCGATGGGGCTCACCGATCAACATACTGGTGGTGCGATTATGTGGGCGATGGGAATGTTGATCGATTCAATGTGGATAGTCTTAGCCGCACGAGATTGGTTTGAGAACGAACGATTATTAGCGGAGGCAGAAGATGAGCACTAAGCCTGATCCGCAACCAGATCCACATCGCAAGTGGGTCTTATGGGGAGTGCCGCTCTGCGTAGTAATGGCCTTCTTTGAATTGGATCGCGCACTTGGTGGCAACCACCGAAGCTGGGTCTACGTTGCTGAATGGCCCTTCTTCGGAGTATTCATTATCTACATGTATTGGAAGCTCTCACAGCCACAAGAGAAGTACGACGACTCAAGCGATCCCAAGCGCGAGATCGAGTAAAGCCTTTACCAGGATTGGTTTAGTGGCTTACCTTCGGCATAGCCCGATGATGATTGAATTCCAACGATCGCCTTCTCGAAGAAATCAGGAATCGACTTCGCACCGGCATATGTGCAGCTTGATCGCACACCAGAGATAATCTCGTCGACTAAATCTTCAACGCCAGGGCGCGCTGGATTGATATACATCCGTGAAGATGAGATGCCTTCTTCGAAGAGCGCCTTACGTGCGCGATCGAATGCACCTTCGCTAGAAGTACGCGCTGCAACTGCGCGAGCAGATGCCATGCCAAAAGATTCTTTGTAGAGACGGCCATGTGAATCGCGGTTGAGATCACTTGGTGATTCAAGTGTTCCAGCAAACCATGATCCGATCATCACCTGAGAGGCACCAGCAGCAAGGGCTAGCGCAACATCGCGAGGGTGGCGAACTCCACCATCTGCCCAGACATGCTTTCCGAACTTCGCTGCTTCGGCAGCGCACTCAAGCACTGCAGAGAACTGCGGACGACCGACACCAGTCTGCATGCGTGTTGTACACATTGCACCTGGACCAACGCCGACCTTAATAATGTCTGCGCCAGCCTCAATGAGATCGCGAGTACCTGCTGCAGTAACAACGTTACCTGCAACGATTGGTACGCGAGGAGAGAGTGCGCGGATAGATTTGATCGCTTCGATCATCTTGACCTGATGGCCATGTGCAGTATCAACGACCAATACATCTGCGCCAGCTTCAATTAAGAACTTTGCCTTTGCGGTGACATCGCCATTGATTCCAACCGCAGCAGCGATGCGCAACTTTCCATTCGCATCAAGTGCTGGTGAATAGAGAGTGGCTCTTAGCGCACCGGTCTTCGTCAGGATTCCAACTAATGATCCATTGCTGCTCACAACTGGAGCGAGCTTGCGGCGGTGGAGCGTCAAGAATTCAAAGGCCTCACGAGGTTCGATCGTTTCATCGACCGTGATCAAATCTGTTGTCATGATCTGCTGTAATTGTGTGAAGCGGTCAACGCGCTCACAATCTGCCTCGGTCACGATTCCAACTGGTTTATTTCCTTCAACAACGATCAGCGCACCATGAGCTCGCTTATTGATGAGATCGAGAGCATCTGCAACTGTGTCTGTCGGTGCCAAGGTAACTGGCGTATCAAAGAAGGTATGTCGTGCCTTCACCCAAGAGATGACATCGGCGACGATCTCAAGTGGAATATCTTGCGGAATCACTGCGATACCGCCACGACGAGCGATCGTCTCGGCCATACGTCGGCCAGAGATTGCCGTCATATTCGATACGACGAGCGGGATAGTGGTGCCGGTTCCATCAGTCGTGGAGAGGTCAACATCCATACGACTAGATATTTCAGAACGACTAGGGGCGAGGAAGACATCCTCGTAGGTGAGGTCAAAGGACGGGCTAGTTATGAAACGCACGTGGAGTAATGATACCCGCCTTTTATAGGGCCCAGACCTACTCCCGAACAGCCTTTTTCCTGAAGCTACCGATGAATTGCTCAGCCTTAATGGCAGCCCAGCCGATCTTGGCGATATCGGTCGCCTTTGGATAGACGAGGTATCTCGTCTGCCACTCGGGATCGAATTTCGCATTAAATCGGTAGAGCGATTCAACCTGGAAGAAGTTTGAGAAGAATCGAATCAAATTACGTGATCCGCGAGTGATGGGACCTGCGCTGATCTTCTCGGCTCGTTCAAAGAGCGAACGAAATGCAGCGAAGTTGAGGGAGATATTTTCAATCTTATTTTCACGAGCCCACTCGACAGTTTGAACAATAAGGAGTTCATTGACGCCAGGATCGGTACCGCGTTCACGCTGCATGCGATCAAGTGAGATTCCATCATGTGACCACGGGACGAAGTAGAGCAGACCTTTGATCTCATCACCAAGGGTTGCAATTGTGATGATCGCCTCGCTATCGATATCTTCACCAAATCGATCCATCGCCATCGAGAAGCCACGTTCTGGAGTTCCGTAACGCCACTTCTTCGCAAGGCCTCGAAGTTCGACTCGGATCTTCACATCAAGATCAGACCACTTGGTCGTGTATGCGACATAACCCTTGCGTCCAATTCGATTGACCATCTGTCTGACATTGGCCATAGGACGACCTTCAAGAGTGAAATCTTTTACCTTAATGATCGCTTCATCGCCGATATCGAATGCGGTCATTCCGGCATGTTCAACCCAGACTTCGCCGCCACGATCACTTGCACCCATCACGGCAGGGGTCCACGCATGCAACTTTGCTTCTTCAAGAAATGCATCAATCGCTGCTGGCCACAAACTGTATTCGCCAAATGGATCACCGCTAGCGAGCATCACACCAGCTTCAACGCGGTAGGCGATACCAGCCTTCTTATTTGGGGCCCAGATAACGCTTTTATCGCGACGGGTTGCAAAGTAGCCGAGCGAATCTTGATCAACATCGTGCTTAATGAGCTTACGAACAATTTCGATATCGTCATCGCTCATCTTTGGAATTGGCTTCACGCGTCTGAAGTAGAGGAAGAGTGGGAGCACGATGGTGAATATGCCAAGGGCGGCAAGGCTAAATTCGACCGTATCTGCAGCGCGCTGGTTGATGAATTCAATTGGCCCAGCAATGCCAATCATGCCCTCAACAACGGTGAGGAAAATATTTACAAAGCTTGGATTTCCAACAATGTCATTTCCATGTCGGAAGTAGAGCATCAAGATCGCAGAATAGATTGTAAAGGCAAGAACAATGGCAAATGCATAAAGCGGCTGGAACTTTGTCGCAGGATCTGAGATTGCGTAGAAATCCTTGCGGAAGATGATCAGAGTAAGGAGAAGAAGTGCATTCGGAACAACCTGTAATGGGTGTTGGTAATATCTGAAGAAATCTGAGAGCAGATTAAAGGTCAGGACAATAACCGCAATATTCCAAGCACGGCGCTTGCGTCGAGTTAATCCGCGCGCAACCAAGATCAAGATGAGTGATGTAAAGAGTGCGGTAGAGAATGCAGTGGAGTTAATGAGACCGGGAATAAACGTATCAACGCGATGTGCGACTGGCTGAAATCTTCTGAAGATATTGGCTACCACATTGAGAATGCCGAGCCAGAATGCCAGCCTGCCAACCCACTTAGGTACATCTACTTTGAAGCTCATTATCTAAATACTCCTGTGTGACCCAATGAATATCTTCCAGGTTGAGGGTAGATAGCGAGTCCGTGTGGTTCTTTACCGACCTTAATAGTCTTCAGATACTTTCCATGCGTAATATCAAAGACATAGACCTCGCTGTTATAACGACCTGATACCCAGAACTGTGTTCCGTCGGCTGAAACTCCGCCCATATCAGGACTGCCTCCACCAGGGATCTTCCACTTTGCAATCAAAGCGTTATCACTAAATCGAAGAACAGAGACCGAACCCTCACCGCGATTGCTAATAAGTAAGGTCTTAGAGTCTCGAGTGACATAGAGTCCATGCGCAGCGTTACCGGTCTTGATCAAAGTGAACTTACCGAGTGCATCGGTCTTCATGACCCAGACGCCATCAGCCATCATGTCGGCGATGTAAAAGGTAGAACCATCCGGAGAGATCTTCACATCCTGCGGCATCGTCGATCCACCCATCACCTTTGGCAAGGTAAAGACCTTTGCAATCGCCATCTTCTCGGTATTAACCCACAAGAGCTTTCCGCTGAATTCGCAGCTCACTAAGAAGTAATTACCATCCTTCGTCCAGTCCGCATGATTCACGCCTTCGCACGGAACCTTCACAACTTTCTTGATTGCCATCGTGTGTGGATCACGGAAGACCAATTGCTTATCTGCCTCTGCCATCACAATCGCGTACTTACCATTTGGCGTGAAGTAGAGGTTATAAGGATCATGTACATAGACCGGCGTACCCGCAAGGCCCGTCATCGGATCAATCGGAGTGAGGTAATTACCTTCGTTGTTATTGACCCATAAGGTCTTTAAATCCCATGATGGAACAACGTGCTGTGGACCAGCCTTCATCTTGATCGTGCGAATAATCTTGAAGGTCTTGGGATCAATCTCTGTCAGAGTATTCGACGTATGGTTTGGGACATAGACGCGCTCTGGGAAGTTTGCAACAACTGGTGAGAGTTGATTTGGTCGATCAGCTGCATAAATATCGTTCTGATCAAGCACTGGTGGCATTCCAGCAAGCGGTGTTGTTGCACTTGCGCTCATCGCCATTAATGGAAGTGCGATTACGACTGCAGCTAGTGAGGTAATGAACTTCCTCATTAGATCGTGCCCAACATGGTTGAGAGCGTGACTGGCTTCAATCCCTTGGCATGCAACTGCGTAATCAGCGTTGGAAGCGCATCGATCGTATCTTGATGACCAAAGTGCAGACTGATGATGCTGCCATTCTTTACCGTGCTCATCACATTCTTAACAACTGCGGCCTTACCAACATCTTGATAATCATGAGAGTCAACATCGTAGGAGATACATTTCTTATAGCCGTACTTGAGTGCAGTCTTGCGGATCAACGGCGTTGAATATTGAGTACCTGAGGGGCGGAAGAACTTTCCGTGGTTACCAATTAATGAGATCAGCTCTTTGGCACAACCAGAAATCTCTGAATCCAACTTCGCCGCCCCAAGAGTCTTGCTCTGCAGATGGTTCATCGTGTGGTTTCCAAGATCATGACCATCGGCGAGAATCTGGCTCGCGATCGATGAATCCGCCTTCAACCATGCACCCACCGCAAAGACGGTGACCGGAGTCTGGGTACTCTTAAGGATCGCCAGAAGTTTCTGTGCCATCGCCTTATCGCCGGCACCGTGGAAGGTGAGTGCGACCTGCGGGAGTGAGCGAGATCCGTGAGAAATATCGGGGGAGGCAGCGTTCGCGATCCCGGGGATGGTCCCTAAGAGCGTCGATGCACCGGCCAGCACGCCCAACCTGAGCATGGATCGACGGCTAACAGACCCCTCGGGGCGCTCGGATGTAGGCATGGCCCAATCCTACTTCCCAGCGTTTCTTCTGCTGAAGCAGGCTTGCGGTACTAATGTTCCACTATCCCCGTTAGCAACCAGTTCCCCGTTAGCAACCAGTTCGATCAGGAGGGCTAGCACCATGAGTGATGACGATGACGATCTAGGCCAAGACGACATTCTCAC
>JBAXMU010000006.1:0-48820 GCA_037134155.1 Actinomycetes bacterium | reverse complement strand
CCGTGTTACCGCCGTGAAAGGGCGATGTCCTAGGCCTCTAGACGATGGGGACGTTTAGAGCGAGCGCTAAGGGTATCGGACAGAGGGCGCAGGGCAAAACTCAGGCTATTTAAGCTCCCACTTGGTAGTCACAGTGACTGTTATGCCTTGCTGACCGAGGTCAACCTGCACTGGGGCGTCCATTGCCGTCGTCTTCGCCATCGACATAAGAGGCGTTGGGCCAGACTGGCTGATCTGCTCTTCGATGCTCAAGACCTGGCCAAGTTTTGATCCAGTCAGACTGGCATAACTCTCCGCCTTTGCCTTTGCTGCAACGATCGCCAAGGTGCGGGCATTCGCTTCAGCGACTTTCTGGTCAAAGACGAATGGTGCTGTCGTATTGATCGTGAGTGCATTGCCGACTGCCGCCTGGGTATTTTGAATGATGAGGCCAGAGTTCTTCGCATCGCGGATGATGATGCTGAAGTTCTGAGTGGATCGATATCCAGTTAACTTTGCTGGGCCATTGTTGGAATAGGCATATTCAGGGGTAGTCGAAAGATTTGTTGCCTTGATGTTCTTTGCTTCGACACCTGATGACTTAAGGGAAGCACGCATTTTATCCGCTGACTTAGCGGTCGCAGCAAGGGAAGCTGCTGATGATGATGCGAGGTTGGAAATACTGAGATCAACGCGGACTGAATCTGGAGTTACTTTGACGGTGCCATCACCTACGACGCTGACATAGCGTGGGGTGGAAGAGGTAGAACTCTTTGCGGAGTTTGCTGCGACGCCAAGGGCTGCGATGGCGATGATCGCGAGAGCGACTGCGCTCGCTACACGGGCGATACGGGAAGTTGAGTTTGTCATGCGCACATCATTCCACCTTTTTTGGGCGAGAAGATGAGAAAGTGATGAGAGAATTGGGCCATGGCCTTCCTATCAGTCTGCACGACCGAGACCTTGGTGGATGCTGCCGCTGCATTAAGGGGTGGCTCTCTTGTCGCCCTCCCAACCGAGACCGTTTACGGACTCGGCGCAGATGCCGAGAATGAGAGCGCTGTCGCTCGTATCTATTCGGTGAAGGGTCGCCCTGCTGATCACCCGCTGATTGTTCATATCGATTCGATCGATCGCATGGGGGATTGGTCCTCAGATATTCCTGAATATGCGATTGCACTTGCTCGTGATTACTGGCCAGGACCAATGACACTTGTTGTGAAGCGTGGAGATCGCGCGAAGGATTTCATCACTGGTGGCCAAGATACTGTGGGACTTCGCGTCCCTGCCCACCCACTAGCACTTGGTCTTTTGCAGGCTTTTGTGAAAGCCGGAGGGCACGGTATCGCTGCACCATCTGCCAATCGTTTTGGCGCAGTATCACCAACAACTGCTGACGCCGTTGAAGAAGAGCTCGGTCAGTATTTAGCGGAAACAGATTTAATTTTGGATGGCGGCCCATCATTAGTCGGCGTCGAGTCCACGATTATCGATTGCACGGGCGATGCTCCGCGAATCCTTCGCCTTGGTGCGATTACCGCCGAGATGATTGAAGAGACAACTGGTTTAAAGGTTGCAGAAAACGAGAGCGCGCCAGAGATTCGTGTTTCAGGATCGCTCGAATCGCATTACTCACCTAAAGCGAAAGTCTTACTTGATGTTATTGCAGAAGCGGGTGATGGCCTTATCGCACCTGATCAGATCCCAACCCCCATTGGTGTTGTTCGATTGATGGCTCCTTCCACCATCGAGCAATATGCCCGCGACCTCTACCGAGCTCTGCGTGCAGCCGATCAGCAAGGTCTGGAAATCGTGGTCGTCCTACAACCAGGCGGCGATGGCCTGGCTGCGGCGATCCGAGATCGCCTCCAGCGCGCAGCGCATGAGGAGCATCCCCAATAGGGAGAAGCCTGAGCGTGGCGGACCGATATCCACACCACCTTCCCAGCCAGATTTAACCGAAAAGGCTGGTGCGATAGCGAAGGGCCATGTGAGAATACGGATATGAAAACATCATCAAAGCTCGTTGCATCACTCCTAGGCGCCGCAGCTCTTGTTGCGACTCCTGCACTTTCATTCGCTGATACAACAGCACCAACACCTAAGGCTTCTCATGCACCATCGGCTGAGGCACAGGCTCGTCACGCAGCCGCTGAAGCTCGTCACGCGGCTCGTACTGCTGCCAATGATGCGCTCAAGAGCGCACTCGCGTCAGCAACAACAAAGGCTGATCGCGTAGCCGCTCGTGCAGCACACAAGGCAGCAATCGCTGCTCTTCCTGCAAAGCCAGTAAAGCCAACTAAGTAATTAGTACTGATTCAAAGAGCCGGGGCTAATCACCCCGGCTCTTTGCATTTATCGAGTACTGATCACGACCACATTTAATGCATACCCAATGCATACTTTTGTGGGGTAACCCGCTCGCCTGCCGTCATATAGACTCTCCCACTGAGCGTGAAAACGCTCGTGGGGCCTATAGCTCAGTCGGTAGAGCAACGGACTTTTAATCCGTGGGTCGACGGTTCGAGCCCGTCTGGGCCCACACTCTGAATTTCAGCGAAAAACACCCTTTTTAAGGCTTTTTAGCGATCCTTACTGCTCTTCAATAAAGACATCTTTGATGATGGTGTTAATCAGATCCGCATAACTCTCTGCATCGACTGGGTTCGCGCTGACATCATCGATTACCTTGCCCAAGGTATATGCCTGAATAAAGACGGCGATTGCCTTTGGATCTAAGTTCTTCTTGTAGAAGCCACGTTCTTGGGCCTCACGGATCAGATCGGTGAGCTCATCAGTGAGCTCTTGCTGCAGGATGGCGATCTGAGCCCCGAGTCGCGGGCTGGCGGCAGCCATTATTAGCACTTCGGCTCGGTATAGCCGTTCACTCTTACGGTCGGGGGATTGGGTCTGCTTGGTGACCTCGACCAAACCACGGTAAATGTCCTCGGCACTATTGGCGGAGGTCAGAATCTGCGTCATGACGCCCACGCTTACCTCTACCCAGCGGGCATAGCGCTCAAGCATCGAGACTTCGATGAGATCACTGAGGTCCTCAAAGTGGTGATAGAGCGAGCCTTTGGAGATCTTCGATTCGGCTAGAACCATATCGACGGTGATCTCGTGGACTTTGTGGGTGCGTAGTAGGGCCGCGGCCGTATCGATCAAGGCAGCCTTTGTGGGGTGGATTGTTGACCGGGGCACGTCACTATCTAAGCCTAAATCTGCGGTCTCGGGCTCTCCAGAGAGCAAAAAACTGGTCTGTACCGCCATTCTAGAATCATAGTCTAGAATTACCACCTAGAAAACCCTCTGCAGGGTGCCCCTTGGGGGTGATGGCAAAACCATTGGAGAGATTGAATGAGGAGTAACGCATCGCTGCGCTCGCGTCTCATTCGCATTCTCATTTCGTCCGCATTGGGACTCACTGCGTTACAAGCGGTGTCGGTTGTCGGGCCCACTTCAATTCAAAGCAAGGCAGCTGCATCCGATACAACAACTCCTTCTTGTCCCTCGATCGATGGAACTAACGGCGCATTGACTGGCACCAACCCAATTCGATGTACATATTCAAACGTTCCGCATAATGCAAACTTCTCAGCAAATCTCCCAGTAGGTGCATCTGTCACAGCAACACTTGTCGGTGGAAGCGGCGGCGGTGGTGGGTCCGATGGAAATGCTGGTGGAATGAATGGTGGTGTGGGTGCAACGGTCACTGTCACATTCACTTCAACTAGCACTGACTCGACCTTCGCTTTTTGTTTGGGTGGCGGCGGTGGTGGTGGTGCTGCTACCGCTCAAGGTAACGGCGCAGGAAGTGCGGGAACAAACTCATGCGATAGCGGCGCTTACAACGGCGGCTCGGGTGGTAACGCCGGTAACTTCGGATCTTCAGGTGCGGGTGGCGGCGGTGGTGCTGCTACGTACATTAAAGGCACGAGCGGAACAATCATCGCTGTTGCAGGCGGCGGCGGTGGCGGAGCTGGTGGAGCAAATTACGGAAACAACACAGTTGGAAATATTCGTGGTACCGGTGGCCGAGGCGCCGCACATACTGGTGGAAACGGAACTGGTGGTACCGGTGGACAATCAAACATCGACGACACACCAGGTAGCGGTGGTGGTGGTGGAGGTGTTGTCGGCGGTAGCGCTGGTGTGCTCAACCTCGGCGTCATTTCTCCTACTGCACACGAGGGCTGGGCAGACGGTGGTAACGCTGGAACAAGCAGCAATGGCGTAACGCCTTCTTCAGGTGGCGGTGGAAGCTCAGGTTCAAGTCAAGCAGGAGGCACTGGCGCGACAGGCTCAATATCCTTTTATTACCAGGGCCCTTCGGTGGCTGATCCCACACTTTCTTCAACGAGCGCAGCTGTTGGAGTCGCCCTAACAGCCACGGCTGGTGCAGTCACAACAAGCAATACCAACACCATCACGACTTCTTGGCAGTGGTACAAACAAGCTAGCTGTAGTGGAGCTTGGAGTGCGATCACCGGAGCGACAACTACTTCTTACACTCCAACAACATCTGATACAGGCTCATGTCTGACGGCCCGCCAAACGAGTTATGACGTCACAGGTGCGGCACTTGGCGTTACAACAATTTCGACATCCACAACCGCAGTCGGTAAAGGGTCGCTATCAATTGCATTCGGTACAGCTCCTTCTGGCGTAAAGTACGGCGAAATTGCTGGAACCCATAAGGTGACTGCTACAACTACCCCTTCAGCAATCGGCACGATTACTTTCTCCTCGACAACATCGACAATCTGTACTGTTGATTCATCAGGAAACATCACAGTTGTCACCTATGGCACTTGTACGATCGCAGCGAATGACACCGGCGATACAAATTACAACGCAGCAACTCAGGTAACCCAATCGTTCACTATCGCGGATAACGCTCCGGGTCAGACCACAATCACGGGGTGGTCGACGACTTCAAGTTCTTTCAATGTCTCTTTCCTTGCCCCTTCAAACACCGGTAGCGCGATTACCAAATATCAGTACTCCACTAATGGTGGATCGACGTGGACTGACGCAGCAGTGACTGCGTCACCTGTGCTGATCTCTGGTCTCACGTATAACACTTCATATAACGTTCAGATCAGAGCGTATAACTCACTTCCTGGTACCGCCTCCTCAACATCGGTCATGCAGACGTCGGATAACCAACCAGGTGCGCCAACAATTTCGGGCATTACCCCAACTTCCACCTCGCTATCAGTCGCTTTCACAGCTGGCACTAACACCGGTTCAACAATCGCCAAATATCAGTACTCCACCGATGGTGGAACGAATTGGACGGATCGTACAGATGGCGGAACGACCGCTTCTCCGATTCTTATCACCAAACTGAGTTCGGATGGCACCACCCTATTGTCCTCGAACACTACGTACAGCATTAAAATTCGTGCCTTCAATACAACTGCAGGCCTCTATTCCACTGCGGTATCCGGAACAACCTCAGATATTCAACCAGGGGCTCCAACTATTGGGACGATTACTCCAACTTCGACTCAACTATCGGTCGCCTTTACAGCTGGAACCAATACCGGAACCACCATTACTAAGTATCAGTACTCAACTGATGGTGGTACGACATGGGCCGATCGAACCGATGGTGGCACCACAGCATCTCCAATTGTCATTACAAAACTCAGTAGCAATACTGCGACATCGTTATCAGTGAATACGTCCTACAACGTGATGGTTCGTGCCTTTAACACCATCGCCGGCGTATCTTCTACGGTCTCTGCGGCTTCCACTTCCAACATAGTTCCAGGAGCACCGACCGGAGTATCTGCAGTACGAGCAAATGGATCCGCAACTGTAAGTTGGACCGCACCAACTGCCAATGGTGGATCAGCCGTTACGGATTACACAATTGAATACTCTTCTGATTCTGGCTCAACGTGGACCGCATTCACTCTCTCTGTTACCAATGGTGGAACTGGAACCACAACGGCTCCGGCTGTCGGTCCCCCCCCAGTCGCAACCTCGCAGACAGTCACTGGGTTAACGAACGGCACGAGCTATATTTTCCGGATCACCGCTGTCAACTCGGCCGGCTCCGGAACCGCATCTTCTTCATCAAGTGCAGTCACCCCAGCAACAACCCCAGGTACGCCATCCTCTGTAACTGCAACTTCAAATGCGAACACTCAATCGGTGGTTAGTTGGACAGCACCTTCCTCCAATGGCGGATCGGCAATTACGGATTACACCGTTGAATACTCTTCAAATTCCGGTTCAACGTGGACTGCATTTACCCACACAGCCTCCACAACCACATCACAAACTGTCACTGGTTTAACGAACGGCACGAGCTATATCTTCCGCGTTACCGCTGTAAACGCGGTGGGATCGGGAACTGCATCTTCTTCTTCGAGTTCAGTCACTCCAGCAACAACCCCCGGCGCACCAACCTCTGTTAGTGCAACTTCAAATGCCAACACTCAATCAGTTGTAAGCTGGACAGCGCCTTCCTCAAATGGTGGATCAGCCATCACCGACTACACGGTTGAATATTCATCTAATTCTGGGTCAACATGGACTGCATTTACTCATACTGCTTCTACGGCTACATCGCAGACAGTTACTGGTTTAACGAACGGCACGAGCTATATCTTCCGAATCACCGCTGTTAATTCAGTCGGATCAGGAACCGCGTCTTCTTCATCGAGCGCAGCAATCCCCGCCACCACCCCAGGTACGCCGACTTCTGTTACCGCCACTTCATATGCCAATACTCAATCGATAATCGGCTGGACGGCACCAAGTTCTGGTGGTTCGGCAATCACTGATTACATTGTTGAGTACTCATCTGACTCTGGTGCGACCTGGACTACCTTCAACCACACCGCCTCAACAGTGGCCGGCCTAAAAGTTACCGGGCTCACTAATGGCACAAGTTATATATTCCGTGTTACGGCGAAAAACGCGTTGGGAAGCGGAAGTAGTTCGATCCCGTCGAGCCCCGCAAATCCTTCGACAACCCCTAACGCACCAACAAACATCGCTGCAACCTCAAATGAAGATTCTCAATCCACCGTAAGTTGGACTGCGGCTACCGACAATGGCGGAGACCCCATTCTTTATTATGAGGTGCTTTACAGCAACACTAACTATGGTCCGTGGACGTCATTCGGAAAAGTTTCAGCGAGTGCTACGTCTGCTGTCGTGACTGGCCTTGGGAACCTCAATACTTATTATTTCTTTGTCGCTGCATGGAATCACAGCGGAATGGGTACGTATTCGGCTGTATCGGCTGGCGTTATTCCGAAGGCCACTCTTGCTCAGCCAGTTGCTCCAACCGTTGCCCCGTTAATTGGATCCTCAACCAGTCTCAAAGTTACCTTTACGGATGCGACCTCTTCTACGACAACAATTAAACTTTATGATGCAAGTACTGGCGGAAATCTGATCGCTACCCATACGTCCGCTTCGGGGACTGGTGAAATTTTCACAGGCCTGACTGCTGGCACAACATACTGGGTGACCGCCACTTCCGTGCGAGCAAATTACAACAACAGCCCAGAATCAAGCCGCGCCTCAGGCACGACCTATTTGAGCCCAGTCGCCCCAACCATTTCGACTCAACCACAAAGCGTTAATCGCACAATCAATCAGAACCTGACTCTTTCAGTTTCTGCCAGCATCTCTGACGGCGGCACACTTTCTTACCAGTGGTATGAGAATGGATCTTCGCTCTCTAGTTCAAATACAGCGACGTACAACAAGGGCCAACTTTATAGTTCTGGGACATTCACGTATTACGTAGTTGTGACCAATACAAAAAATGGAATGACAACGACGACGACATCATCGACCGCATCAGTTGTTGTCTATTCGGCGGTCTCAGCCGTTTCGCCTTCCACGATGACAGCTACGGCAAACTCCCCCTTTAGTTACACCCTGCAGGCATCCGGTGGTCTCGCACCTTATACATATGCAATGTTCGGAACGGCCCTACCTACAGGGCTATCCCTAAATTCAACCACTGGCGTGATCTCTGGGACCCCGACAGTGTCGGGCACAACGAATTCAATTGGTGTTCAAGTAACGGATAGCAATTACAGCGTCACTAACGTTGGTAATTCAATCTCAAACACTAACTATTTCAGCATTATTGTTTCTTCAGCGATGACTTACTCTGCATCGGCGTCACAATCTGCAACGTTCGGAACCGCATATTCGACTTCATTCGCAGTCACGGGCGGTCGCGCTACGGTCACGTATTCTTCGACAGGAACGCTTCCTAACGGACTAAGCCTCAACACCACCTCCGGCTTGATATCGGGAACTCCAACAGCCACTGGCACTTTCACCGCAACGATTACAGCAACCGACGCAAATAGCGCCACCAAGTCCATCGATGTAACTTTCACTGTTGCCAATGCCGCGGCCTCAACTCCTTCGCTGGGCACGGCCACTCGTACAGTTGATGGATTCACAAGCCAGATAACCGTGGTTGCTGGATTCACCTATTCGGCCACCACCACGGCAGGATCCGTCTCGATCAATGGAAGCGGGCTCATAACGGTAACTGGAGTAAGCCCAGCGTCATCAGCGACGGTAACTGTTACCAGCTCTCAAACTGGTTATAACAATGGCACCGCGACTGTCACCGGAAGTGCACTTGCAGTAGGTCTGCATCCAACCTTCACCTCATATACTCGAACGACATCAGGATTTACTTTCACGATCTCAAATTACGACAACACTTACACGTGGAGCGTTTCAACGACTGCCGGCTCGATTGCTCAAACCGGGTCTTCCGTAACCGTCACTGGGCTTACTGCAGGACAGCTTGCAACCGCGCAGGTCAATACTTCTAAGTCGGGGTCGACCAACTCTTTCAATACCCAAGATGGTCAGGCGCTTAGCGCTACGACAATTTCGGTTGCCTTGCCGTCTAATGCGACGACTGCGACCTACGGAACTTCGGTAGTACTCACAGCCACTGCTACCCAAGCAGGCGCTGTCACCTTTAACGCAGCTGGTTCTGCAATAACAGGTTGTTCGTCAGTTGCTATTTCCGCATCTCCGTGGACAGCAACCTGTACATGGACACCTAGCTCGGTCGCCACAATTGCGATTACGACTTCTTTCGTTCCAACAGACTCAGCGAACTATGCATCAGCGACGAGCACCTCGGTCTCCGTGGTTGTTGGCAAGGCATCACTGGGAACCCCTACTGTGACACTTACGCCTGTTGCAGGTTCAACAACATCTATCTCTGTGGCGATCACTCACGCTACTAATTCCACAGGTACAAATATTGTTGCTTACAATGCTTCGACTGGTGGAACGGTCTCCATCGCCGGACTTACGACAGCCACCGGAACCACAACTCGTACAATTTCAAGTCTCACCGCAGGCACGACCTATTACTTTGAATACTACGCAGTTGGCGGAACAAACTATGCCGATGGCGCCGTGAATTCTCCACGCCAATCTGTCACCACCAACTCAACCTGGACTATTACTTACGACACGGCCACAAATGGTGGGGCCGCAAACACCAGTACTACGTATGTAAACGGCGCTGCCGCGCTGACCCTGCCGACCCCTACTGCACGTACGGGATACACAGCACTTGGCTGGTTCGATGCAGCGACCGGTGGAAACAAGATCGGCGATGCTGGTGCCAGCTATACCCCAACAGGATCAATCACTCTGTACTTCCAATGGAGTTTGAATCAGTACACCGTCACGTATAAGGCTGGAACTGGTGCCACTGGTGCGGATGTGGTGGATAGCCTTACCGTTCTGAATTCAAGCACTTACACATTAATGAACTCGGCGAGGGCTGCATCGTCATTTACCAAGAATGGTTACTCCGTCACAGGATGGGCCGCTACCGATGGTGGTGTACTTTCGAAGAACCTAGGTGCGGCGTACTCAACGCTCGCTAATCTCACCTTATATCCAGTCTGGACAATTAATACCTACACAATTTCAGCGTCAGCGGGGTTGAACGGATCGATTACTGGCGCCGGAACATTTAACTGGGGCACGAGCAAGACTGTCACATTCGTACCAGCGACTGGTTACTCAGTTGCGAGCATTACCTTGAACTCAGTCGCTCTCACCGGCACAGATCTCACGAGCGCTATTGCCTCAGGAATTACCTTCAATCCGCTCACCGCAAATCAATCCGTAGCGGCAACATTCTCAGTGAACACATACACGGTCACCTTCAAACATGGCGCGAACGCATCCGGCAATGACATTGTTCTGAGCTTTACGTATGGCAACTCGGTCACTCTGAAAACAGCAGCCGAGGGCTATGCGGCTTTCCCACGGGTTGGTTACACGCTTTCTAACTGGACCTATACCGATGGGTCAACCACCGCTGATCAAACACCAGGCACCACGTATAACAGTGCTGCAAACATTGTTCTGTATCCAATCTGGACCGTAAATAACTACACGATCTCCTACAACGGCAATAGCAACACGGGCGGCGGTGATGGAAACGCCACCTATAAGGATGGAGATACAAAATCTTTCCTAAGCAGTTCTTCGTACACTCTTGCCGGCAAGATGGTTGGAAGTTGGAATTCTGCTGCCGATGGTTCTGGAACAGCGATTCCGCTTGGATCTTCCATGACTACTGGCCTGATCGCTGGTCTCGCAACTTACAATGCGCAGGTCGGGTGGATAATGACCGTCTACGCACAGTGGATTAGTGGTCCAAGCATTACTGCAATCGATAATGGCACTGCGATCCTTGCTGGTGGACAGAGTCGTACGATCACGGGTACAGCCTTGAATGCAGTGACCTCACTTAAAGTAGGAACGACCGTTGCGACCATTACGGCCCAAAGTTCGACATCGATTACCTTCACGACCCCAGCTATTGCTACCTCTGGATTCCAGTCAATCAACCTGATTTTTGGCAGCGGATCAACTTCCTTCTCGAATTACATTAAATACTATGCGATCCCAACGGTCTCATCGATTTCTCCAACATCGGGTTACACAACTGGTGGAAATAATGTGGGCATCACCGGAACCAACCTTGCCGATGCGTCGGCAGTCAGTTTTGGCACAACGGCCGCGAGCAGTTACTCGATCAACGGACTTGGCTCCCTGATCACGGCGGTGGCACCCGCACTTTCAGTCGGTACATACGACATCGTCGTAACAACTCCAGGTGGAACTGTCACATACGCTGCTGCGTACACCGTTACTTATGCTCAAGCGATCACCTTTACTTCAACCGCTCCTACAGCAGCGAAGGTCGGTGGCGCGACCTACACAGTCACTGCAACCGGTGGCGCATCGGGCAATGCAGTTACATTCACCACGGTTGGCTCGTCGATCTGTTCGATCTTGAATGGTGTTGTAAGTTTTGTTACGACTGGCACTTGTACGATTAACGCGAACCAAGCCGGTGGCGGTTCATACTCGGCGGCACCACAGGCGTCTCAGTCATTCACAGTTGGCAAGGGCGACCCAACCCTTTCGACCTTCAGTGATATCTCTAAGGCATATGGCAGCGCATCATTCACTCTGACAGCAGTTACATCAGGCGGCGTCGCAGGTAGCTTTGCATACACTTCCGGAACAACATCAGTAGCGACAGTTGGCTTGACGACAAGAATTGTGAATGTCCTTTCTGTGGGATCTACGGTTATCACAGCCACCTTCACACCGACTGATACAAACAATTACAGCGTTTTATCCACGACCATGACTCTTACTGTCACCAAGGTTGCACTCACCTTGACCGCCGCAAATAAATCAGCCACATACACCGGATCTGCAGTCTCGGTCACGAATGGCTACACGATCACCACAGGCGCGCTTGTAGGTAGCGATGCCATTAGTGCGGGCAGCCTCGTCTACACATATGCAGGCATTTCAGGAACGACCTATACAGCTTCGACCACGGCTCCTACGAGCGTCGGAAGCTATTCGATCACACCTTCAGCGGCCACCTTTAGCACTGGATCAGCCAGCAACTATGACATCACGTATGCCGCCGGAACTCTCACGCTTAACGCGGCTGCTCTCTCTCAACCTTCAGCCCCAACCGTGGTTAACACTCCGGGAGTACTTAAGTCCTTGAATGTCACCTGGACTGCAGTTACCGGAGCGACTAGCTATACCGTGATTGTTTATGACTCATCATTGGTGGCACAGAACACGACAACTGGTCTCTCTGGCACCTCTGCGACGATTCTTGATACAACTCACTTCTTAGATAACACTGCATATACCGTGACGATCACGGCAATCGGTGATAGCAACCACAGCAACTCAACTGCTTCGAATCGATCGACGGCGGCAACCACCGGCATCAATTACACAGTTACTTATAACTACAACAGCGCCGATGGCGGAAACTCAACAACGAGCTCATCCTTCATCACCGGCGCTACAGCAATCACACTTCCGACCCCGACTCGCACCGGATATACCTTCGCAGGTTGGTACTCAGATTCTGGCCTCACTACATCGATTGGCTCTTCGACTTATTCGCCATCGGGTTCCACAGCAGCTTTGAACGCCTTTGCGAAGTGGACCATTAACTCTTACTCAGTGACCTTTAATTCACAGGGTGGAAGCACAGTGACGAGCGGTAGTTTCACTTACGGGGGATCTGTATCTAAGCCAACCGATCCAACCAAATCAGGGGCGGTCTTCACCGGTTGGTCAACGACAACTAACGGTTCGACAGTGTCATTCCCATACACACCGGGTGGAACATCACCTATCTCTTTGTATGCAATCTGGGGTTCAGCGCCAACCTTTACCTCTATTAATACTGCAACAACTGTCATTGCTGGCGGTGATACTCGAATCATCACCGGAACCACTCTTGATGTGATTACTTCTGTGACCGTGGGGGGTAGTGCCGCAACGATTACAGCGCAGACGGCAACTAGCATCACCTTCACCACTCCGGCCCTCGTGACCGCAGGAAGTAAGGACATCGCCCTCACTTACGCTGGTGGAACTGTTACGGCAACGAGCGCGATCAAGTACTACGCACCGATAACAATCACAGGGATGTCGCCATCATCTGGCACTTCTTCTCCAGGTGCCACATATGTCATTACCGGTACAAATTTTGTGGATATTTCTGCGGTGGATTTCTGGCATGCATCGGTTACTAACTTCACTGTTAACAGCACAACTCAGATCACATTTGTATCTCCCATTCTTCAATCTGGCGCCAATTCAGTAACAATTACAAATCCAGGCGGTGCCGTTCAATCGGTATCACCAGTGACGATCAGCATCACTCCAGCAAATCCAAACATCACCACCCAGCCAGTTTCAGCAACAAAGACCGTTGGAGACTCGGTTACTTTCACCGTTGTTGTTGATGCGGTGGACGACGGTGGCACGCTTTCTTACCAGTGGAAGAAGGGTGGCGTCAGCATTTCAGGCGCAACCTCAACTTCTTATACTTTCACGACCGCATCGACGGCTGACGCAGGCAATTACACAGTTCTCATTACGCATACACAAAACGGTCGTACTTCAACAACCACTTCTAACACAGCCGTCCTGACAATGAATGGCCAAGGTCAAACAATTAGCTTCACTTCTACGGCCCCAACTAATGCCAAGGTGGGCGGAAGTACGTATTCACCAACCGCAACTGGTGGCTCTTCGGGTAATACGGTGACATTCTCATCACTCACAACGTCGGTATGTACGGTGACTTCAGGGGTAGTGAGCTTTATCGCCGCAGGCACTTGTACTGTCGCGGCAGATCAGACCGGAAATGCAACATATGCAGCCGCAACCCAGGCCACCCAGTCGATCACGGTGGCGAAGGCCGATCTCACACTAAGCGGATTTGCTGATCTTTCGAAGGCATTCGGTAGCGGAACCTTCACTTTGACCGCACCAACCGTCTCAGGTTCGAAGCCAGGAACGTTTGTTTACTCCTCTGGCACTACATCTGTTGCGACTATCTCTGGCACGACGGTGACGCTCGTTGGAATTGGCACCTCGGTCATCTCTGCGGCCTTTACTCCAACAGACTCCGCTAATTACAACTCAACGTCAACGACGCTCACTCTTACGGTTACGAATGCTGGAATTACCGTGACAGCTGGCAATAAGAGCGCGACCTACACGGGAAGTGCAGTCTCAGTCACGAACACGTACACAATTTCTAGTGGCGCGCTTTCAACCGGTGATGTGGTCTCTGGCTTGACCTATACATACACATCTGTAGGCGGGTACAACTCAACGACTGCACCTACTGCGGCCGGTACTTACACGATCACGCCATCTGCACTCACACTTTCATCAGGTTCAACGTCTAACTACACAATTACTTATGCATCCGGGACTTTGACTCTCAATCAAGCGCTCATTGCCGCTCCAAATGCACCATCGGTCACGAACACTCCCGGCGTTCTCAAGTCACTTGATATCACTTGGTCAGCCGCAACAGGTGCAACGAGCTATACAGCAAAGATTTATGATTCAACGGGTGTCACTCTTATCAAGACAGTCACCGGACTTACTGGCACTTCAGCCACCATTCTCGATACATCTCTCCTTAGTGATAACACCGGTTACAAGGTAACCATCACTGCAATTGGAGATAGCAACTACTCGGATTCTGCAGAGTCGGCAAAGTCAGCTTCGGCGCTGACCGCAAAGAGCTACACCATTACTTATAGCGCTAACAGCGCAACCTCTGGCTCAGCCCCATCATCAAGCACTTACATAACGGGGGCCGCCGGAACAACCGTCAGCGCAAATACCGGAACCCTGGCACGTACTGGCTTTACTTTTGCTGGTTGGTACACCACTTCAAATGGCACCGGCGGAACTTCATATGCCGCCACAGGTTCGGCAACATATGCAGTGAATACCGATGTGACCTTGTACGCGTTGTGGACTGCACTTGTCCCAACAATTACCTCCTTTACGCCAACATCGCCTACCTATGGCACCACCGTCACGATCACGGGTACAAACTTCATTGGCGCAACGAATGTAAAGATTGGCACAACCGACGTAGCAACCTTCTCAGTAGTGGATGCCACAACCATTACCTTTGTAGATAACTCACCATTCTCGACCGCTAAGACAATCACGGTTGTCACTCCAGGCGGATCTGTAACATCATCAGGAACTCTCTCGTCACAGCCCCAGCTTCCAGCTATCACCACTCAACCAACATCAGTTACAAAGGCAGTGGGAGACTCTGTCACATTCAGCGTCGTCGTCACCGCTGTCCAAGATGGAGGCACGCTGTCCTATCAATGGAAGAAGGGCCTTGTTGATATCTCGGGAGCGACTTCCTCGACATATACATTCACTACGACAGTACTGACCGATGCCGCTGACTACTCAGTAGTCGTCTACAACAAGATCTCAACTGGAACTTCATTCACTCAATCAAACGTTGCTACTTTGACGATGAATAAGGGCAACCAAGCAACGCTCACACTTACTTCAACATCAGGCACGTACCTCACATCACTTACTTTGACTGCAACCGGTGGTACAACTGCAGGAGCGATCACCTATTCGACGCCAACCACAGGTTGTGCGATCACATCTGGCGTATTGACATCAACTGGCGCACTCACTTGCGTAGTAACAGCAACAATGGCTGGCAATACCAACTACAACGATGTTTCATCTTCCGCGACAAACGTCGTCATCGGCAAGGCAAACCAAGGAGCCCTTGATTTCACTTGTGCAGCGAACTGTTCCGCTGGAAATACAACTACAGCCCAGGGCTTCCTCGGCCAGTACTCCACCAATTGGAGCTCATTCACCGAATACAAGAAGTTCACTATCACTTCTGCAGGATCCGGAACTGGGGCATTCACTTACTCGGTCGCGAATGGAACTTCGACAGGTTGCCGCATTGCAAGCTCCTCAACCGGGACGACCACCACATACAATGGAAACAACCCAGATTCTTTCCCATATATCGGTGCTGACGGAGTTGGTACCTGTCTCATCACACTTACCCGTGCAGCCGATGCCAACTACAACGCTGCTTCGGTCTCAACGTCGATTACTTTTGGAAAGACAGGTCAAGGGGCCACTTTCAGCTCTAAGCCAACCAACATGGTCTGGGGAGATACTCCGGCGAAGGTAACGGCGACATCAACTTCTGGAAATACTGTGACGTATCGCGTCGGGTCTCCAACAATCTGTTCACTAAGCGGAGACAAATTTACTGTCCTCAAGATTGGTACGTGTTACTACTACGCAAGTGCGGTCGGGAATTCAAACTACTTAGCAATGGTGGATCTCTATTATAGTTTCACCATTTCAGCTCAACCGATGACGCTCACAGCAAGCGATGCCACGATTAACTATGGTGGTTCTGTCACCAAGGCATTCACGATTACAACCGGAACGCTCGTTGGTTCCGATGCATTCTCATCTGCGACTTACACATATGCTGGTATTAACTCGACTGTCTATACCGCTTCAACCACCGTACCAACGGCTGTGGGTACCTACTCCATCACTATCAGCAGCCCAGTTATGTCATCTGGCGCGCTCTCGAACTACACAATCAGTTATGCAACTGGAACGCTGACGATCTCAAAAGGCACACAGTCAGCCCTCTCACTCACATCGACTACCGGAACTTTTGGCACTTCACTCACCCTTACGGCGACAGGCGGCTCGACTGCTGGAGCGGTAACTTACATAACTGCCTCAACTGGATGTTCAATTTCTGCGGGGGCATTGACGACTACAGGGGCAACAACCTGTGCCGTGACGGCCACTATGGCGGGTAACTCAAATTACAACGACATCTCTTCGACCGCCACAAACGTTGTCATTGGAGCTCGGCCAGTAACAATCACGGTGGCGAATCAGAGCGCGGTTTACAGCGGTTCTACGGTCTCGGTGACGAATTCCTTCTCGACCACTTCTGGCACCTTTGTTGGATCGGATGCGGTTTCTGGTCTTACGTACACCTACACATCCACCGGTGGATATAACTCCACAACAGCGCCAACCGATGCTGGTTCTTACACCATCACTGGATCAGCACCTATCTTTTCAACTGGCACTGCATCCAATTATTCGCTCACCCTAGCAACTGGCACACTCACCATCGGCGGGGGATCACAGACAATCACATTTACCTCAACAGCGCCAGGATCCGCAAAGGTTGCAGGTACTACCTATTCGGTCACTGCAACCGGCGGAGGGTCGGGCAATCCTGTCTCGATCACATCGTCAACGACATCTATATGTACGGTCTCAAGTGGCATTGTTTCATTCGTTGGCGTTGGTACTTGTACATTGGCAGCGAATCAGAGCGGTAACGCAAACTTCACATCCGCTCCCCAAGTAACTCAAGGATTCACTGTCGGTAAGGGTGATCCATCACTCTCTTCATTTGCGAATCTCACCAAGAACTACGGCGACTTGGCATTTTCACTCACTGCCCCAACCGTTGCAAACTCGCTGGCCGGATCATTTACCTATGTTTCAGGTACCACAGCAACAGCTACTATCTCTGGCGCGACAGTTACGATCGTGGCGGCTGGAACTACAAATATCACTGCAACTTTCACACCAACTGATACCACGAGATACAACACAGCAACGATCACATTGACGTTGACCGTAAGTGCCGCTTCCCAAACTATTACCTTTGCAAAGCCTGCCGACAAGGTTTATGGAAGTGGATCATTCACAGTTGCTCCTACTTCAACTTCGAGCCTGACTGTCGCAGTGACATCTGCAACGACATTGGTCTGTACGGTCTCTGGGACCACAGTCACTCTCGTCTCGGTAGGAACCTGTACCTTGAACGCTGATCAATCAGGAAACTCGAATTTCAACGCCGCAACTCAAGTCAGCCAGTCCTTTGCTATCACCCAGGCAACCCAAGGTGCGCTTTCAATAGCGGCCACAACTACATCTGCCGCGTACACGGGTTCTGCTTTTACAGCCACACCCGCCTTGAGCACGAATGGGGGATCGGGCACCGGAAACTTTACCTACGCGATCGTTGCTGGGGGAACCGCCTCTGGATGTTCACTCTCAGATGCCACTTCCACCGCTGTTCTCACTGCAACTTCGACTGGCACATGTCTGATCGCCGCAACCAAGGCGAGCGATACTAATTACATCGCTGCCACAAGCTCGAACTTGACGTTCACATTCGCAAAGTTGGCTCAGTCGATCACCTTTAGTAAGCCCGCAGATAAGACTTATGGCGATATCGCCTTCACCGTCTCACCTACGGCCTCGTCAAATCTGACTGTCGCACTCACTAGCTCTACTCAATCTGTCTGTACCGTGGTTACATTCACCATCACTATCGTTGCCCCAGGTACTTGTACTTTGGTGGCTGCGCAGAGCGGTGACACCGGGTATGCATCGGCAACCTCTGTAACTCAATCATTTACTGTTGCAATCGCAATCCAGTCTGCGCTTTCAATCTCAGCAACAACCACATCGGCGAATTACTCAGGCAGTGCATTCACAGCAGTGCCAACACTAAGCACTAGTGGTGGATCAGGTACTGGTGCGGTCACCTACGCTATCGTCACTGGTGGAACGGCGACCGGATGTGCACTCTCATCAAACGCCGCGAATGCGACACTCACAAGTACCACTGAGGGTACTTGTTTGATTGCTGCGACAAAGGCAGCAGATGGCAACTATTCACAAGTCATCAGCTCCAACCTCACATTCACCTTTGCGACTGCTTCACAAACGATCACCTTTGCTTCGCTTTCATCGAAGAATGTCGGCGCTACGCCATTTACTCTGACAGCAAGCAGCAGCTCTGGACTCACAGTTGCATTCACTTCATCGACGACTGCGGTTTGTACAGTCGCAAGCACCACGGTCACGATCCTGACAGCCGGAACCTGTTCGATCAACGCTGATCAGGCTGGAAATACTGGTTATTCCGCAGCTTCGCAGGTAACCCGCTCCTTCACGGTAGGACAAGGAACTCAAGCATCCTTGAACTTGGCAGCCACGACCTCTACCGCTGTCTCCACAGGTACCGCCTACACAGCAACACCAACTTTGAGCACCACCGGTGGTACCGGAACTGGTGCAGTTACTTACTCCGTCGTCGCTGGTGGCACCGCAACTTCTTGTGCACTCAGTGACGCCACTTCAACCGCGACTCTCACGGCATCAACAGCTGGTACATGTCTCATCGCCGCAACTAAGGCTGCTGACGCAAATTATCTCGTTGCAACCTCGAGCAATCTCACATTCACATTCACAATTGCGACGCAGACCATCACTTTCACTACGCCATCGAACATTACATATGGTGCAACCCCAGCATCTTTGATCGCGACCTCTAACTCAGGGCTTGCAGTCGCTTTCACGTCAGCAACAACGAGTGTTTGTACCGTCAGTGGCACTGCTATAACTGTCCTAACTTCCGGCACATGTACGATCAATGCAGATCAGGCGGGTAACGCCTTCAACGGTGCTGCCACTCAGGTCGCAAAGTCATTTACAATTACTAAGGCAACACCGGTTCTCTCATCCCTTGTAAATGTTTCAAAGACTTACGGTGACACGACCTTCACTATCACCGATCCAACTGTCACTGGCTCGATTCCGGGATCGTTTACTTATGCATCCGGGACCACGAGTGTTGCGACTGTTTCGGGTTCAATCGTCACACCACTTACCGCCGGTACATCTGTCATCACCGCCACATTTACTCCAACTGACACTGGTAAGTACAACACAACCGCCACAACCTTTACCCTGACGGTCGCCTCACGCACCTTGGCTCAACCAACGACACCGACAGTCGTTGCTACTGCTGGCGTTCTGAAGACATTGGTAGTCACGTGGTCCGCGGTGACAAACGCCGTGGCCTACAGCATCAAGGTATACGCCGCGGATGGCACTACCTTGCTTCAGACTCTCAACAGCCTGTCCGGCACCTCTAAAACCATTACTGCGACTGACTTTTCGAGCATCGCCGATAACACTGGCTACAAAGTTGGCCTGATTGCAACTGGCGATGCCAATAATGCCGACTCAGTGATCAGCACGCTCTCCACTCTTGTGACAACAAATAAGAGCTATGCAATTACTTACAACGGCAATAACTCTACTTCTGGAACAGTTCCTGCAGCTTCGACCTGGATCACTGGCGCCACCGCGACTGCGATCGCTTCTAACACTGGAACACTTGCACGTACCGGCTATTCATTTAGTGGTTGGAATACTGCGGCGAACGCCTCTGGTACAAATTACGCGGCCGGCACCTCTACATATAACACCGCTGCTGATGTAACGATGTACGCCAAGTGGACTGCTGGCGCAATCACCATCACCTACTCACCCGACTTCTCCGGAGCACTTAGTGTCTCTGAGAGCCAGACCGCAGATACCTCGTTTAACTTACGATCAAATACCTTTACTCGACCTGGTTACACCTTTGCCGGCTGGGCAAGTACCAGCGGTGGATCTGTTGCAAAGGCGAATGGTGCTTCAGTCTCGGTACTTGTCGATACAACGTACTATGCCGTTTGGACTGCAATCCAATACACGGTTACGTATAACTCAAATGGTGGTAACGGTGGTTCTGTTCCAACAGATGCTTCGACTTATCTCAATGGCACTTCAATAACTGTCAAAGATAATACTGGTCTCTTATCGCGGACGGGTTATGACTTTGTTGGTTGGACTGATGATTCAACGAATAACAATGCGGTCTATTTGCCTGGAACCAGTAATACCGCTTACGTAGTCAATCTCGCGAACGTAACTTTCTACGCCAAGTGGTCTAAGGTCAATTACGTCGTTACATATAACGTGGATGGCGGATCGACAGTTGTCCCAGGCCTCTACACAATCGGCGGAACAATCACTCTTCCTGCGGGGCCAACAAAGCCTGGCTACATGTTCGGAAGCTGGACACTCGCATCAGCCGGTGGGCCGGCCCTCTCATCACCATATTTGCCTTCCGGGGTCGGAAACATCACCATTTACGCCCACTGGGCGCCTATTGGATACACAGTTGCTTATGATGGCAACAGCAGCGATGGCGGCGCAGTCCCAAGCAATACAAATGTCTACACAATTGGAACATCGGTTCCGGTGGTCGGAAATACCGGATCACTCACGCGAGCTGGTTATACCTTTGCTGGTTGGACGCAGGCCGCTGACGGATCAGGAACTCTTCTACAAAATGGTGGTTCAGTAACAACGGGCACCAGCAACATAACGTTCTATGCAAAGTGGAGTCCGATTGCTTACACGGTGACGTACTCAACTGCGGGTAGTACTTCTGGATCAGCACCGGTGGATTCAACCTCATACAACATCGGCAATACCATTTCAGTTGCTGGCAATAGTGGTGCCTTGGCTAAGACTGGATATACCTTTGCTGGTTGGACACTTGCATCTGATGGATCTGGAACTGTCTACACCTCAGGAAATGCAATCACAGTAGGTTCAGCAAGCGTGACCTTGTATCCAAAGTGGAATGCGAACACCTACACGATCACCTTTAACTCCAACGGCGCATCTGGTTCGCCATCAAAGACTTCGGATACGTACACGTCTGGTAGTACACAAGTAGCTCTTCCAACAGTCGGAACAATGAATAAGACCGGCTATCAATTTGCAGGATGGTCGACCACAACTAGCGGAGCCGCCCTCACCGGTTCGGTTTCTACGACTTCGAATACGACTCTTTATGCCTTGTGGACCGCGATCGCTTACACGATTACCTATGATCCAAATGGTGGATCAACTACTCCAACTCAGGCTTCATTGACGATGGGGCAGAGCTTCACGCTCGCTTCTGGTGGCACTAAGCCGAATGGTTCAAATGGCGAGGTCTATGCCTTCGTTGGTTGGAATAACTCAGTCTCGACCTTCCAGCCTGGCTATTCGTACACGGTTAACACCTCGAATGTCGTCTTGACCGCGGTCTGGATTCGAGTATTCACCGTCAAATACTCACTTAACGGCTCTTCTGATACACCAGTCCCAGACCTCTTGAAGAACGATGGTGACATCATCACAACCGCAGCTGCGCCTACTCGTACTGGTTATGAGTTCGCCGGCTGGAAAGATCAGAGCGGACAGACTTTTGATGCGGGCGTCCAGTACACCGTGGGCCTTCAACACTATCTCTTGTATGCCCAGTGGAGTGCGATCAACTACAACATCACGTACAACTCAGCTGGCGGACGCACAACACCAATCCAGAGCGCGCTCAATATTGGTCAAACTTTCCATGTCGCTAATGCGGTCACTCGTACGGGCTACTCCTTCGCTGGCTGGAACGATGGCACGCTCACCTATGGACCTGGCTCGGTCTATCTCATTGGCACATCTGACGTCACATTGACTGCCCAATGGGTCGCTGATGTTTACACCATTACGTATGACCTCAATGGCGGAACCGGAAGTTCGATTGCAAACGATTCGTTCACCGTTGGTGGAACAGCAATCACTCTTCCACTAGTAGGAGATCACACTCGCACTAATTACACCTTCGGCGGGTGGTCCACAACAGTAAATGGTTCAAATATCGGAAGTACATATTCTCCAACAGCATCAGGCTCGGTCTACGCAATTTGGACTCTTAAGCAATATGTAGTGACTTACGATCTGCAAGATCGAGTGAGCGCAACGTCGAATGTGACGTACACGGCTGGCACCAGCGCCTTGACACTTCCTTCACCAACCCGAACAAGCTATGTCTTTAACGGATGGTTTAGTGCCACAAATGGTGGATCCTTAGTCGGTCTTGGTGGTGCTTCATACACTCCAACGAGCGCCAAGACTCTTTATGCACAGTGGACTCAACTCTCATTATCTGGTGTCGATTCCTCAGCGCTCACACGAGTAACCACGGGAACGGCGCAAGCAAGCGTCGATCAGACCTATACCTTTAACACTGCAGGCAGCTCGGTCAGCGTTAATGTTCCTGCTGCATCGTTACCTACAAACACTGAATTAACCTTCTATTTGTTGGCTTCTTCAGGGTCGAAGGCTGCGATGATCCCAACAACCAATAGCTACATTCTCTCGTTGGTTGTCACTTGGGTGGCACCTGACGGAACGGTTCCAAATACTGCAGCAGGCAAGCCACTCACCATGACCGTTACAAGCACCTCAATCAAAAAGGGTGCAAGTGTCTACGGCATCGCGGGTGCCTCCGTCGTCTTCCTCGGCGTCGCCTCACAGGATGGTGTCGTGACCGTTTCAATCACTCAAGATCCTGAAGTTGTGATTGTTAAGACCAAGCCAAGCGCTCCGACGAATATCAGCGCGACAACAGGCGCAGACGCTTCATCGGTTGTGACCTGGACCGCCCCGGCTTCAACTGGTGGTGACCCAATCACAAGTTATATCGTCACAGCAAGTGATGGCCAGAGCTGTGTCACCACACTTACTCGTTGTACCTTCCCTTCACTCACCAATGGAAGCAGCTATACATTTACAGTCGTCGCCGCAAACGGTGTCGGGCTTTCAGATGCAAGCACGCCTTCCCCATCTATCACTCCGGCCTCACCTACACCACCTCCAGCTCCACCTGCTCCAACACCAACACCAACACCAACTCCTGCTCCAACTCCAACACCTGCTCCAACACCTGCTCCAACTCCAACACCGGTCCCAACACCAACTCAAACTCCGGCACCAACGGTTACACCTCAAGTTGTTGCACCAGCATTTGAAGTTGTTGGACTTGCAAAGACATTGACCTTCACCGATAGTCGCTATAACTTGCCTGCGACTACATCATTAGGTGTCGCCCTTAAGTGGAGCACAACCTCGCAAGCATGCGCAGTCTCGACCAGCGGGATTGTCACCTGGCTCTCTACCGGTATCTGTTCTTTCAATGCCGCAACCGGTTCAGCGAATATAACCTATAACGTGCAGATTGATCCACGCACTCAATCCACGATGCAGGAAGTCACTTCTGTGCAGAGCACGAAGACTCACCTGAACCTCACTGTGAAGTGGCCAGGAGAGGCATTTACTGCGAAATTCTGCGTAGGAAATTCCTTGAATCCTTGTAAGTTCTCAACCACGAAGTGGATCGGTTCGCCAGATAACCAGACCATGACCGCAGATGGCGATATGTATCTATCGACTGACATCGACGGCTTAAAGCCACTGACCGAGTATCAAGTGGGTGCTTGGATTTCGACCAGCACAAAGTCATGGCAGACCAATCTTCGTGCAATCAAGACAGTGGCTGGCCTCTCCTTCACCGCCAATGGAAGTACGACTGTTACCTTGGGTCAGTCATTCGATAATCAAATCCTGGTCTCTGGCGACGGAACCCTCGTTGCGATCCGCGCGACCGGCCTTCCATCAGGAGTCACGCTCACTCGTACTTCTGCAGGAGCCTCCATCACCGGAAAGCCAAACTCAACTGGCGTCTTCATGGTGATCGTCAAGGCGACTGATTCGCTGCGCCGTACAACCAGCTTGCCGTTAACCTTTGTTGTAAACCCTGGTAGCGCGACACCTGCGCTTATCTCTGGCGCAATCTTCAAGCCAGCCACTGCCACAACTACTTTGGTTTCATGGCTTAGCGTTTCAAACGCAAAGCAAGTAACCGTGAAACTGGACGGTTTAGTCGTCTGTAAGACCGCTGCAACTTCTTGCACCATCAATCAACTCCTGGGGCCTAAGTCGAACCTTCAGTTGATCGCAACCGACTTACAGAACCAGGATGCTGATCGAGTCTTACCTCTTTACGTTGCACCAGTTAAATTGGTGGAAGTCGGCACTACTAACTTCGCTCTTAACTCATCAATCCTGACCACCTCTCAAAAGGCGGCTCTCAACCGAGTTGCTGCAGATATGGAAGCAAAGGGCTTTACGCAATTGACCGTCTACGGATATTCGGATCAAACCGGAAGCAAGGCGATCAACGACAAGATCTCTCTCGCACGAGCAACTGCGATCTACAACTACTTGAAGACGCTTTTGGCCAATAAGCAGCTTGTTGTGACCTTGATTGGAAAGGGCTTCAAGGACCCGGTTGCTTCAAATACAACCGCCGCAGGCCGTGCAGCAAACCGTCGTGCAGTTGTCTCAATCGGTTAACCGATTCGAGCGATCACTACTTCCTACCCGTCAGCACCTTAAAGAATCGGATTACCTTGTTCCGCCAACGCTTTCCTTGCTGAATCGGATTCACTTCAAGGACTTGCATATGGGCTGGTTCGCCGGGAGTCTTAACATCCTTGAGTGCTGGACTGCTCTCATCTAATGAATCAGCGATACGTTCCATGTTCCCGACGATGGAGACGGCGCGGACTAATTGATCTTGGTTGACGGTTCCTGCTAACTCGAAGAGATGCTCGGCGAGCAGTCGACTTCCAAGACGAAGGTCATGGGCGACGTTATCGATCTGATTGATATTGCTATGCAGTTCGATATATTCAATTTTTGTGAGGATGGCTGCGCCGGTATCAAGGAGGGCTTGGGCCAATTCGGAATAGCCAGACATGAAGTTCTCACCTGATACCGCAGCATCGAAGAGGGCTCGGGCGATGGTGCGCACTTGCACGATTGTGTGTTCGATGGCGACCCCAGAGATATAGAGCGCATCGGCATCGCCTTCGGCTTCAAGTGGTGACCATCTGGCATAACGCTTTGCTTCTAGTGCCTGCGAACGAAGCTTTGGGATCTCTTCAATCAGGAGACGGCCCTTTGCGAGCCACTTACCTGATGTGACTTCGTCATAGCCAGTGACAACGCCTTCGGCCATCTCAGAGAGAAGTGCGGCGCAATCCTCGCCAAGGGCTGCGATCTGCGCCTCAGTGCGTCCCTTTGGAGTGGATGCGTGCGAGAAGTAAGAGAAGACGATTGCTACACCGGCTCCGACCAGAGTCGAGAGCAATCTATGTAGGGCGGTGTTACCGCTGATTCCTGGACCAATAACAATGAGTGCGGTGACAGGGACGTTGACCGATGCGACTTCACCAAGGTGCAAAGCGCGGGCGACGATTGAACAGAAAAGGACTGTGGTTGCGACGGCGATGAAGCCTAAGTGAAAGATTCCGACTGTGCCGAGTGCGACGCTGGCACCGATTGCGGTACCTACGATCTGGCCAAAGCCCTCGCGGACTGATTTGTAGAGCGAGATACGGATCGAGAGCGCACAGACGATTGCGGCGACAACACCACCCGAATTGATGGTTGTATTGCCAACGAGCCATGCGGTGCCACAAGCGGCAGAAGCGACAAGGATCTGGCGGACCCAGGCGCGTCGATCGGTGAAGAGCTTGATCGTTCTGCGGTAAAGGCGCCTCATGTGCGTATTCTCTCCTATTCTTTACCAATGACTTCGCGCGAACAGGTAGAAATCGCCCTCAATAAAATCGCCACGATCGATCACTCTGGCTATGAACTTCGATCGGTTCTGGCGGTGCGTGAAGCTGCGCTCGCTGATGCAGATGCTTACGACAAGGCTGGCAAGGACCTCCCACTCGGTGGTCAGCCGATTCTGATTAAAGACAATATTGAAGCGGTCGGATTGCCTGGCACTGCAGGTTCGCTCGCACTTGCTGATGCAACCGTGCTCTCTGATTCACCACTCGTCACTCGCCTGAAGGAAGCCGGCGCGATCATCGTTGGCGCTACAAACCTTTCGGAGTGGGCGAATATTCGCTCCACCAAATCAACATCTGGTTGGTCTGCAATGGGCGGCCTTACTGCAAACCCTTGGATTCATAAGCACAGCGCTGGTGGTTCATCATCAGGTTCTGGCGCTGCAGTTGCTGCAGATTTAGTGAAGATGGCAGTGGGCTCAGAGACTGATGGTTCGATCATCTGTCCAAGTTCACTCAATGGTTGTGTGGGTATCAAGCCAACGGTTGGATCAATTCCACGCGAGCAGATGATTCCCATTAGCGGATCACAAGATTCACCTGGACCTATGGCGCAGACTGTTGCTGATGCCGCGCTATTGCTTGAAGTAATGACAGGGCAGAGTGGTTTTGTTGCAGCGCTCGGCCAGAGCGAAGGAATTCGCATCGGTGTTGTGAAGAATTGGGCAACATCAAATGAAGGAACTAATGCTCTCTTCCAGAGTGCGGTCGATGCGCTCGCAAAGGCTGGCATCAGTGTTGTTGATATCGATATTTCAACTCCGAAAGATCAAGTTGGGGATGATGAGTACGATGTTTTGAAGCACGAACTCCACTCAGATCTCGGTGCATATTTAAAGAGCCGTCCTGGTGCGAAGGTGCAATCACTTTCTCAGGTCGTCGCCTTTAATCTGCAGAACCGGGATACTGAGATGAAGTACTTCAAGCAAGAGATCTTTGATGAAGCGCTCCAAATTGGCGGACGTGGTCCAAAGTATCAGATGAAGCGCGATCGCAATCTCAACTGGGCGAAGATGACTCTCGCTAAGGCGCTCGCCGATGTTGATGTCTTAATCGGTTGCTCATACTCACCAGCGTGGATCTCACGACTTGGTGAAGGCGATAGCTTTAGTGGCAGCTCGTGGATCACTACCGCTCCATCGATTGCGGGTGCTCCAATCGGCGCAGTCCCGATGGGTCTCGTTGATGGCCTACCGGTCGGACTCGGCGTTGTGGCAGCCCGCAACAATGAGGTCGCCCTCGTTCGGGCGATGGCAGCGATTGAGGCGGCTCTGGGCCTTGGGGTCCTGCGCCCAACCTTCACTAAGTAATTAGGCGAAGTTCTAGGCCTATTTCGGGCATAAAACCACTAGATAGTGGGTTCTACTGATCGCTGACCACAGATTCTGGGCAGGCAGGGCGAGAGCCATCCCCGATAGGCTTAACCCGATTCACCCGTAAGGCCCGTCCCACAGGAGGTACCGAAATGTTTGAGCGCTTTACCGATCGAGCTCGTCGCGTTGTTGTTCTCGCGCAAGAAGAAGCTCGCATGCTCAATCACAACTACATTGGCACCGAGCACATCCTCCTTGGATTAATCCACGAAGGTGAAGGCGTAGCCGCTAAGGCGCTCGAAGCACTTGGCATCTCACTTGAAGGCGTTCGCGCTCAAGTTGAAGAGATCATCGGCCAGGGCCAACAGGCTCCATCAGGACATATTCCTTTCACACCACGCGCAAAGAAGGTTCTCGAACTCTCACTTCGCGAGGCGCTCCAACTCGGTCACAACTACATCGGTACCGAACATATTCTTCTTGGTCTTATCCGCGAAGGTGAAGGCGTTGCCGCACAGGTACTCGTCAAACTTGGCGCAGATCTCAACCGCGTTCGCCAGCAAGTTATTCAATTGCTCTCGGGTTATCAGGGCAAAGAGCCAGCAGCATCTGGTGGTCCGGCCGAAGGAACTCAATCAACCTCTTTGGTCTTAGATCAATTCGGTCGCAACCTCACACAAGCAGCGCGTGAAGGAAAGCTCGATCCAGTTATCGGTCGTGAAAAAGAGATCGAACGCGTTATGCAGGTTCTCTCACGTCGTACCAAGAACAACCCAGTACTTATCGGTGAGCCAGGTGTTGGTAAGACCGCAATCGTCGAAGGTCTTGCACAAGCAATTGTGAAGGGTGATATCCCTGAGACGCTTCGCGATAAGCAGCTCTACTCACTCGACCTTGGCGCACTCGTAGCCGGTTCTCGTTACCGTGGTGACTTTGAAGAACGCCTCAAGAAGGTCTTGAAAGAGATCCGCACACGCGGAGATATCGTCCTCTTTATCGATGAGATCCACACCCTCGTCGGCGCAGGCGCTGCAGAAGGTGCGATTGACGCTGCCAGCATCCTCAAGCCAATGCTTGCCCGCGGCGAGCTCCAGACAATTGGCGCAACAACTCTTGATGAGTACCGCAAGCACTTTGAGAAGGATGCTGCTTTAGAACGCCGCTTCCAGCCAATCCAGGTTGCCGAACCATCAGTTACTCACACGATTGAGATCTTGAAGGGTCTTCGCGACCGTTACGAGTCACATCACAAGGTTTCGATCTCTGATGGCGCACTCGTTGCAGCTGCAACTCTCGCTGATCGTTATATCTCAGATCGCTTCTTGCCAGATAAGGCGATCGACCTTATCGATGAAGCAGGCTCACGTCTTCGCATTCGTCGCATGACTGCTCCAGCCGAACTCAAAGAGTTCGACGTCAAGATTGCGGATGCTCGCAAGGCGAAGGAATCTGCGATCGACGGTCAAGATTTCGAGAAGGCCGCATCACTTCGTGACGATGAGAAGAACCTCATCGCTGAACGCGCCGAACGCGAGAAGACCTGGAAGGCCGGAGATCTCGATCAGGTCGCTGAAGTTGATGAAGAGTTGATTGCCGAAGTTCTCTCGAACTCAACCGGTATCCCAGTCTTCAAGCTCACCGAAGAAGAGACTGCACGTCTACTTCGTATGGAAGATGAATTGCACCGCCGCGTTATCGGACAAGATCAAGCGATCAAGGCGCTCTCACAAGCGATCCGCCGTACTCGCGCAGGTCTTAAGGATCCAAAGCGTCCTGGTGGTTCTTTTATCTTCGCTGGTCCATCCGGTGTTGGTAAGACCGAACTCTCACGCACACTCGCTGAATTCCTCTTCGGTGATTCAGATGCGTTGATCCAACTCGATATGTCTGAGTACTCCGAGAAGCACACCGCTTCACGTCTCTTCGGTGCTCCTCCAGGCTTCGTCGGTTATGACGAGGGCGGACAGCTCACCGAAAAGGTGCGTCGCAAGCCATTCTCAGTGGTTCTCTTCGATGAGATCGAGAAGGCCCACCCAGATATCTTCAATACCCTGCTTCAGGTACTCGAAGATGGTCGCCTCACCGATGCGCAAGGTCGTACCGTTGATTTCAAGAACACTGTCATCATCATGACAACGAACCTTGGAACCCGCGATATCTCGAAGACCCTTGGTCTTGGTTTCCACAACTCATCAGATGTACTCGGAAATTACGAGCGCATGAAGGCGAAGGTCTCTGATGAATTGAAGAGCCACTTCCGTCCAGAGTTCTTGAACCGTATCGACGATATCGTCGTCTTCCACCAGTTGTCAGAGAGCGACATCATTCAGATTGTCGACCTCATGATCGCAAATCTCGACGAGCGTCTTCGCGCAAAGGATATGACGATCGAACTTACATCTGCAGCGAAGTCACTTCTTGCAGCCCGTGGTTACGATCCACTCCTTGGTGCACGACCATTGCGTCGTACCATCCAACGTGAGATCGAAGATATTCTCTCTGAGAAGATCCTCTTTGGTGATGTTAAGCCAGGCGAGATCACATTGGTCGATGTCGAAGGTGAAGGCCCAACAGCCACATTCACATTCCGCGGTGTTCCAAAGGCAACCATGCCTGATACACCTGGTGATCTCACCACTGCATCAACACCTACTGAATAAAACTGAGTAAAACTGCTTAGTCAGCTAATTTAAAACTTGATCTGCCGGTCGCCTCAATGAGGTGGTCGGCAATCAGGCTTTTAAGGGCCCGTTCTGCTTGATCGCTATCACTCCACAGTTTTATCAGCGCTGACTTAGTCGCGCTCTTCTCTTCGCGCAGGTGCTGAACGATTACCCCACGACATTGACGATCGGTGCCAGTCCACGCCTGAGTTCGCTTTACTAGATCACTCTTGGGGTAGCCAGCCTTTCGCCAAGCGCACGAAAGTATTACTGGGCACTCATTACAGGCCGGTGTCCGAGCAGTGCAGACCAATGCGCCAAGCTCCATCGTGGCGGCAGCCCACAGCGCTCCGTTATTCGGAATCAACTCTGCGCGAATCTTTCGCTCTACTTGGGATGGTGCTTGGGTAGGGGATTCGACACCATCAATCGATCGCGCGAAGAAGCGACGGATATTGATATCCATCACCAGCGCACTCTCGTTGTAGGCAAAGGAGGCGATTGCCGCTGCGGTGTATTCACCAATGCCTGGCAGAGTCCGAAGATCCTCAATTGATCGAGGCACTTCGTTATTAAACTTTGTCGCGATGATTCCTGCAGATTCATAGAGCCTGGTCGCACGCCGCGGGTAACCAAGCCTGCCCCACGCTGTAATCGCATCAGATCGCTTACTCGCCGCAAGATCGGCTGGTGTAGGCCAGCGTTCGATCCACTCGTGCCACTTTGGTAGTACTCGCTTAACGGGAGTCTGTTGCAACATGAATTCAGAGATCATCACGCCCCATGGGGTCGTATTGCGCCAAGGAAGATCGCGTTTATTCTTCTCGAACCAATCGAGAATAGGTTCTGGCTTCATTACCCGATCTTGACGCGTGCGATCGCTTGTTCGAGTCGTGCAACTTCCATGACTTCAATTCCCGGAACCTTAATCTCTGAACCAACTGGAACCATCGCCCGCTTAAAGCCAAGACGTGCTGCTTCAGCAATTCGTTGCTGAGCACCAGTCACCTTACGGATCTCACCAGCTAAGCCGACTTCACCAATCGCAACCAAATCTGACGGAAGTGCGAGCCCCTTTGCGGCGGATGCAACTGAAAGTGCAACGGCTAGATCGGCAGATGGCTCATTCATCTTCATACCGCCCACTGTCGCGACATAGACATCGCGGCCGGAGAGGCGGATATTCGCGCGGAGTTCGAGAACAGCTAAAGTCATTGCGGTACGCGGGTTATCGAGCCCTGATGTGACTCGGCGAGAATTACCGAAGTCACGACCTTCGGCAACAGGTAGACCAACGAGTGATTGAATCTCAGCAAGCAACGGGCGGCGACCTTCGAGAGCAACAGTCACACAAGTGCCGGGGACAGGTTCGGTATGACGCGTAGTAAAGAGACCTGTTGGATCGATCAGAGATTCGATGCCATTCTCGGTCATATCAAAGCAGCCAACTTCATCCGACGCGCCAAAGCGATTCTTCATGGCACGAATCAGACGAAGGCGCGAATGGCGCTCACCTTCAAAGTTGAGAACAACGTCGACCAAGTGTTCGAGTAATCGTGGCCCTGCGATCGATCCATCCTTAGTCACATGTCCAACAAGGACAACGGTGATGTTACGTTCTTTAGCGATGCGGATTAGCGCACCGGCAATCTCGCGAACTTGAGTGACTCCACCAGGTGCGCCATCTACGGCAGCAGATGCAATCGTCTGGATTGAGTCGATGATGAGAAGTTGTGGTTGTACCTGATCAATGTGTGCGATGACCGCACCGAGTTCTGTCTCTGCTGCAAGCCAGAGATTGGGATCAATCGCATTGAGTCGTTCAGCGCGAAGTCTGACTTGTGAGGCGGACTCTTCACCACTGATATATAAAGATGTGATCTTCTGACGTGCACTCTCGGCAGCGACAGAAAGGAGAAGTGTTGACTTACCAACGCCTGGTTCGCCGGCGAGCAGGATTGCTGCACCTGGTACTAATCCTCCACCGAGAACGCGATCTAATTCAGATACGCCACTTGTGCGGGCCTTCGCTCTTTCAAGACTGACATCTCCGATAGGAGTTGCAGCGGTTGTAACAGTGCCGGCAACTAATGAGAGTTTCTTTGGCGCTGCTACTTCTTCAACGCTGCCCCATGCCTGGCACTCACCGCAGCGACCAACCCACTTCGTGCTGGTCCACCCACATTCGGTGCAGCGGAATGGGTCTTTCGCAGGAGCTGAACTTTTGGCCACGCACGTAGCCTAATCCCCAGCACTGACTAGCGCTTGGGCAGCGTGGAGGTTATTTACCCGCAGCGACTGTGGCTGGGTGGATGATGAAGAGAGGGAGTGAACGCTTCTCAACTTCTACCTGAGTGAGGCGGATTGCCTCAACGCGAGCATCGCAGTACTTCGCTAATTCAGCGTAGCCTGCTGGACCCATAAGGGTTTCAAGTTCAACCTTGTTCGACTTATAAACCGGTTCGCGGCCGACGTGTGCATCGGTATTGCCGGTGCAGTACCAATCGAAATCTTCGCCGCCATCGCCCCAGGCCTTGCGCTCATACTCTCCGATAACAATGATCGAAACTGTCTGATCGCCGACTTCACGGTTCTCAAATGAACGACGGATTGGAAGCTGCCAACAGACATCGGGCTTTGTCTCAACAAAGTGAACGCCCTCTTTTAGAGCCAAGTGGTGAAGGACGCAACCAAAGGTGCCGGTGTATCCCGGTGCTTCGTGGCCAACGCGATTGAGGAAGATACAACTGTTATCAACCATGCGGGTCTTGCGATCCTTATCGAATCCAACTTCAGAGATGTTGAGCTTGCTGCCCTTCATCTTCGAATGTGCCTCGTCGTAGAACTGCCACATATCTGGTGTGAGGCGTTCTGCAATCTTTAGCGCGCGAGCCTCATCTGCTTCATCAGAGTAGTACGCACCATCTGAACAGCAACCAGCATCTGGCTTGTCAGCATCAATGCCACAGCAACCAGCGCCGTAAATACAGGTGAAGTACGAGGTCAACCAGGTGAGATCGCATTTGAAGATCTCTTGTGGGTTAGCAGGGTCGGCAAATTCAACCCAGTCGCGCGCAAAGTTCGGTGATACCTCCATAGTGGAAGAAGCCTAGTTTGCGCGCGTCAAAAGTAGTAATTGGAAGTGGCCGCTGTGAATCGGGGTCGATTCGGTAGAGTTGGGTTATGAGCAGATGTGTCGGAATCGTAGGTGTTGGCAATATGGGCGAGGCCTTGCTTGCTGGCTTAATCGCATCTGGCCACCCTGCATCCCAGATATGTATTACAGATAAGCGTGAAGATCATGCTTCAGCGCTCGCCCAGAAATATGGCGTCACGCTTCAGAGCGCGTCAGGCATCGCCGCAGAATGTGAAGTAATCCTGGTTGTTGTGAAGCCAACCGATCTTGAAGCGACTCTTACCTCTATGAAGGCAACGCTTGGTCCTCGTGCCAGCATCGTCTCCTTTGTCGCTGGTAAGACCATCGCTGGAATTGAGGCGATTGTCGGAGGCAACCACGCAGTTATACGCGTTATGCCAAATACACCGACTTTGATTGGCAAGGGTATGGCCGCGATCTCACCCGGCACATATGCCAATGCAGATGACCTTGGATTTGTCCGACACTTCCTCGGATCAAGTGGCAGGGTTGTCGAAGTTGAAGAGAGTCTTCAAGATGCAGTGACTGCAACAAGTGGATCGGGTCCTGCCTACTTCTTCGCCTTTGTTGAATCTATGGTCGCAGGTGCAGTAAAGCTTGGTCTCTCAGAAGCGGCCGCAACAGAGTTAACAGTTCAAACCATTATTGGCGCTGCCGGCATGCTAGAACAGAGCGGTAAAGATGCCAAGACGCTTCGCGAAAATGTAACCAGTCCGAATGGAACTACTGCTGCAGCACTTGCATCTTTTGAAGCGAGTGGACTTCCTGCGATTGTTGCTGATGCGATGGCCGCAGCTGCAAAACGTTCTGCCGAACTTGCCTAATGAAGCGGTTCGCTCTCGCACTTGGAGTGCTCTTCACTCTCGTTAATGCATTGCCCACAGAGGGTGCGACTAAACCCGTTGCAGTAAAGATGACGGCGCTACCAACTCTTGCCTCAGGCACTTTCTTTCAAGGTAAGGGCGGGGAATGGTTCGAGACCTTGGTATCTAAGCGCGCTATCTACCTTGTAGGCACCTCTGAACCTACAACCGGACCAACCCAAGGTGAAGTAATCGCTATCAGCCCTACTAATGGCTCACAATTGTGGGATCTACCGATTCCTACAACTTTTGATGCGGTAGCGACCGCCGCGACGATCGATCCTGCTGGAAATATCTGGGTGGCAGGTACTTCAGCAAGCGCAGTCGTCACACCAACACCGACCCCAACTCCGACAGGTGTACTCAATCCAAGTGGGGTAGTTATAAAGCCAACTCCGCCTGTTAGATCTGGCCTGACAAACATCACTGTTTGGGAGATCAGTCCTACAGGTTCGCTCATCGCGAGTTATCAATATGCCGCAACACAAGTCCTCTCGCCTTCACTCATCACTTATGTGAATGGGTCTCTTGTACTCACTGGCGCCGATTTTAAAGTGACGATGAGCCAAACAGGTAAGTTCAGTAAATTTATCTCCGCCAGCTTTGCTCTTCCTAAAGTTGCGAGCACACAGAGTTTTAAAGATGGTCTCTACATTTGGAAGAGCTACATCTCAAAGAGTGCGATACCTGGCGTCAGTGGATGGAAACCACCGGCGCAAGGCCGAGTGATCCTGAAGGTAGGAAGTCGCACCGGAAATATTTACAGCGCTTATAAAGTGAGCGATGAACTCTTGAAGAGCCAGTTCCTCGCAGGCCTTGGGGTTGTTCTTACGACCTCAAATGTGAATGGTTATTCGATCTCACTGCTTAAATAGACGAAGTGCACCATTCACGCCAGCGATTGCATACTCCTGCTTATTGAGGAAGATCCAGTCAAAGCGAGAAGTATTCGAGAAGTCCAAGCCCGAGACTAAGGCGATGCCCTTTGTCGCAGTGTTGAGTGAACAGAGGCGATCAGCACAGTTATAAAGAACATTGGTTCCATCGGTGGCGACTGCAGCCTTTGGAGTACCGAAGTAATCAGATGGCGAATTGCCTACTAGGGTCGTCCCAGTAAGCGAGGCCCAGCGAATCTGATCAGCGCTCGGGATTGTGATTCCAGATGAGGCCAACCATGCGCCAGAAATACCGTTTTTACCCTGTACAAGCGCGATGTCGTAGCCCGCGATCGTGGTTCCGCTACCGGCAGGGTCAGGGGTCGAGTATGACCAATCTTCTGGATAGACAGTACTTCTTGTTGCGAGTCTGATCTCACCTTGAGTTGGGGTCTTATCTTGGTTCACTTGAAGCACTGAGTCGTAGAAGAGATAGACATTACTTCCAACGTTTGTAGCCTTGATATGGAATCCAACATCGCCAGTACTGCGGTTATTGGTATCGCGGTCACCATCGATCAATTCATAGTTCCACTTGCCTGCAACCTTGGTAGCGCCAAGGAGAATTCCTTGAGATTCATCTCGATAGAAGACCTGAAGTCCAGCGCTGGTTGATACACAAGCGTTAGCAACAGAGACATCACTTGATGTGAGTACTCGAACTGGATCCTTGTAATCGTTGATCGCAGTGCCGTTGCCATCGACAACTTCATAGCTCCACTTCTTGCCATCAAATGCAGCGTGGCGCAGATCTTTCTCTTTCAGATCTGAATAAACAATATTAAGCGTCTCAACTTTGCCGACCTTCGAACTACAGAGTGAGAGCGCTCCGCTGACATCATCGGTCGTCTTGCCAAGTTTGGAAGAGTTGCCATCGACGATTGTGATCGCCCACTTCTTCCCATCAAAGGTCGCCATCTTGATATATCCGGTCTTGCTATCGGTATAGACGATGATCGGCTTGCCCGCATACGTGCTCGTTGCTAAGAACTTTGCATCCGCTGCTGGATCAATAACCGCGCTCTTCCAAGTCGCCTGAGGGACGACATTGTTAGTTGTAGCAGCCGGTGACGATCCGAATTGCGTGTTAGCAGCGGTAACGCTGAATGAGTAATTACCGCCGTTCTTTAAACCGGTAACGGTAATTGGGCTCGATGTACCGGTGAAGAGTTGGCCAGTCTGATTGACCTTGACTGAGTACATCTCTACGTGGGCGGTACGCGAATTAGCAGGTGAATCGAAGCTAATAACCGCTGATTTATCGCCTACAAGTGCCTTCACATTGCGAGGTTCGGTTGGGGCAGCCGTTGCAATGCCGGCCGGAGGCTTCGTCAACATATCAGCGAACATGGCAAGTAAGAGCGGACCTGGATCATGGAAGATCTCGGCGGCGTTCAAACTTGGACACATGACCGCATTCACGCCACTGTTGCCAAAAGTATCTTGATCGAGATGACTTACGGATGAGCCAGATTGATATGGGTTTGGAGTGTAGAGAAGTGGCTTTACCCCAGCATTTGCAGCAACACCATTCGCTCCAGACCAGACCAACTTACTTGTGAGTGCCTTGCCAAGTTCGGTTGAAGGTGAAGAGAGATCTGAAAGACGTGATCCATCTGGAGTCTGCGCGTAAGCATCGTATGGAGTTGGCTGATCGATTGCACCAAGCTTGTAGCTACTGCTATATGAATCATTTGAGAGAAATCCAAGGCCATGTCCCATTTCATGGAGCAGAATGGATTCAAGGTCATATTGATTAGGTGGGCAATTCCCATCCGTGCCAAGATAGAAGGTACGTGCAACAAGAGAATTGATATGAACATCGATCTCAGGGTTGGCTGGATCTAAATCTTTTCCGGCGAGAGCATTCGCCATCGCGGATGCGTACCAAAGATCAGGATCAGGAGTGCCGACAAAGTTATGGAAGAACTTCACTGGGCTCGCAGATGCCAAGACCGATGTCGAAGACTGTCGTGCATATGTTGCGGTGATTGTTACTGGTACAGCCGACTTCCAATTCGCTGCCCATGCATCTGCTGCAGCTTGAATAGCCGGCTTCTCATTTTCGGGGACGTTGACGTAATTAATGGTGAATGTGCTCTGCGCGCTCGCGTTCTTTGGGTGTGTTGATGGTGTGGCTGGCTTAGTTACTGACTTCGAAGTCGAGGTGCCGGCGTAATAGTTGGTCCATCCCGCAGGTACCCAATCAACTGTTGTGGCCTGGGCCGGGGCGAGCGGTAGAAGAAGTCCTCCGACGAGTGCGAGCAGTCCAGCGAGCTTGAGAGGGGAGCGCATAAGCACAGAGCCTACCTATCTGAGAGGATTGGGACTAGCGGAAGTGAGCCAAAGGAGCCCATTCCCAGCAACTGTTAAGGGTTTCAGGGGGTAGCCGATGCGCCAGGTAACGATCTACTCCAGATCCGGCTGTCACCTTTGCGAGCAGGCCCATCAGATTCTCGTCGATCTACAGAGTAAAGCTGATTATGAGATCACCGAGATTTTCATTGATGGTGAACCAGATCTAATCGAGCTCTACGGCGAACAAGTCCCCGTCATTCATATCGACGGCAAGCCTCACGATTACTTCCGAGTTAATCCAGAGCGTTTCCTTAAGGCGATGAACGCTAATTAAGAGACTTAAATGTCGTCGGCGTCGATGATTCGGTAGGCATAACCCTGCTCGGCTAAGAAGCGTTGACGGTTCTGCGCGAAATCTTGATCAACGGTATCGCGAGCAACGAGTGAGTAGAAGCGCGCACTACGGCCATCGGCCTTTGGACGTAATACTCGACCAAGACGCTGAGCCTCTTCTTGACGCGATCCGAAGGTACCTGAAACTTGAATCGCAATCGTTGCATCAGGAAGATCGATTGAAAAGTTCGCAACCTTTGAAACCACGAGACACTTAATCTCGCCAGCGCGATAGAGGTTAAATAACTCTTCACGTTCTTTGATTGGAGTCTCACCTTTAATCACCGGAACTCCTAGTTCCGCACCTAGCGCATCTAATTGATCGATGTATTGGCCGATAATCAGAACCTGTTCATCTTTATGCTTTTCGGCGAGTGCGATTGCAACCTTGCGCTTTGTCTCTGTTGTTGAACAGAAGCGATAGCGATCTTCTGGTTCGGCAGTTGCATAATGCATGCGCTCAGCATCAGTGAGATTGATACGTACCTCTACGCAATCTGCTGGTGCGATATAGCCCTGCTGCTCAATCTCTTTCCACGGTACGTCATAACGCTTTGGCCCGATGAGTGAGAAGACCTCACCCTCCATGCCATCTTCTCGGACCAATGTGGCGGTTAGGCCAAGGCGACGGCGGGATTGAATATCGGCTGTAAACCTAAAGACTGGCGCTGGTAATAGGTGGACCTCGTCATAGATGATCAGGCCCCAGTCGATGGCATCGAAGAGATCCAAGTGGGCGTAGACGCCCTTCTTGCGAGTAGTAAGGACTTGATAGGTCGCGATTGTGACCGGGCGAATCTCTTTCTTTGATCCAGAGTATTCACCGATCTCATCTTCATGGAGAGATGTGCGCTTTAAGAGTTCATCGCGCCACTGACGAGCAGCGACTGTATTGGTGACCAAGATCAGAGTTGTGGCCTTGGCATGCGCCATCGCAGCTGCGCCGACGATCGTCTTACCTGCACCGCAAGGAAGAACCACAACACCAGAGCCACCGTGCCAGAAACCTTCAGCAGCGAGCTCTTGATATTTACGGATTGTCCAACCATCTTGGTTGAGTGAGATCTCGTGTGCTTCACCATCGACATAACCAGCGAAATCTTCTGCAGGCCAGCCGAGTTTTAAGAGCGCTTGCTTTAAGAATCCGCGTTGACCTGGGTGGACGATGATCGTCTCTTCATCAATCTGCAATCCCAGCATCGGAGCGATCTTCTTGCCGCGAGTTACTTCCTTCAAAACTGCGGGATCGTTAGAGACAAGAGTTAAACCGTGAACCGGATGCGCCTCAAGACGAAGGCGACCATAACGAGACATTGTCTCGGCAATATCAACGAGTAGTGCATGTGGAACTGCAAAGCGAGAGTACTTCAAGAGAATATCGATCACATGCTCTGCATCAAGTCCAGCAGCACGCGCATTCCATAGCCCGAGCGGAGTTAACCGATAGGTATGGATATGTTCTGGTGACTTCTCGAGTTCGGCAAAGGATGCGATCTGACGACGGCACTCATCCGAGAGGATGTGGTCAACATCGAGGAGAATCGTCTTATCACTCTGGACAATCAGTGGACCATCGGTCACATTAAATCCTTAATAAATGCAGATAGAAGTGAGATCCGGGCTGGGATTGTGGAAGCCAAGATATGTTCGTGTGGCGCGTGAGCCCCATGTCCTATTGCTCCGAGGCCATCGAGGACCTTGGCGCCGGCTGCTGCAGCGAAGTTGCCATCGCTGGCTCCTCCGACGCTCGCACCGCCAACCTTTGGTTGCCCCAACTTCGCAGCGGTCGCTTCAAAGCGGTTGTAAAGATCTTCTGTTGCAGATAACTCTAATGGCGGACGATTTATTCCACCTGATACTTCGATCTTCGCTTCAGGATGGTCAGGAGTAAGCGCATAAATCGCATCCTTCACTCGTTCCATCTCTGCCATCGTGAATGAGCGGCAATCAACATCAAGGGTTGCGACCGCTGGAACAGTATTTGTAGTCGTACCAGAATGGAGAGTGGTTGGAACAACTGAAGTGCCTAGATCTTTATTTTCAAGAGCTGCGAGTGCGGTAACAATGCGAGCGATCTCTACTGATGCGTTGACTCCCTTTTCAGGTTCGAGTCCGGCATGTGCTGCGCGACCAATCACCTTGATCGAATACATCGATGTTCCTTTACGACCGATCTTCACCTGACCATCGAGTGATGCTTCCGTGACTAAGACTGCATCGGCTTTGGCGCTGACGCGCTTGATGAGTTCTCGTGATGTCTGGCTGCCTAGCTCTTCATCGGTGGTTGCAATCAGCGCGACCTTTGTAGAAGCATCGGCAATATCTGCAATGGCATACATCGCTTGCAAGAAACCGGCCTTCATATCGAAGATGCCAGGACCTGAGATCTTGTCACCATCTACCTGCCAGAGCGGAAGGAAGGAATCAATCGGCCAGACGGTATCGAGATGAGTCAAGATCACGATCGATGGATCTTCTGCACCCCACCAGAAAACTGGGCGGCCATTCTCATCAAAGATCTTTGCGGGTGAGCCAAGGCGTTCGGTGGCGATTTCATTAGCGAGTGCGATAACACTTCGGCAGGCATCGAGATCTTCACTCGGGGATTGGATCTCTACCAATCGCTGTAAGTCGGCCAGGAAGGTCATCTGCATATTCTGCCGTACTTCACTCTTACTGCGCAGGCTGCGCAGTAGCTACGCCTGTAATACGAGGGATTCGGAACTGTGCGACCTCACCGGTGGCATGGTCGCGGGCGACCAATGTGCCCAGGGAGATCGAGAGTGGATCGATGAGGCGATTGGAGACTCCACCATTTGAGTCGGCATAACCGATCGTGATCGTCGTCTGCTCATCGATAAATTGATTGAGGAGATCGAGCGTCTCATTCGCAGTGGTACGTGGAACTTCACGTGGCTTATGCGAAGTCGCCTTCTCACCAGCACGAAGTGCGCGAACCGCAGCGGTGATGATCTTCTCGGTCGGCGCAGAGTTCTCAACGATAACTCGTGGCGGACGTGGACGAGATTTCGCACGACGAATTGCCGGTGCTGAAATAAGAATTCCAGTCCCATTCTCAACTGCAGGAAGATAACTCGCTTCCCGAAGTCGGGTGACTAGTTCATTGATCTCAACTTCAGCGATCAAGACCTGAGGTGCCAATTTACGTAACCGAAGATCTTCCAAATTCTTATCGTGGGTAATCTGTGCGATCAGACCTTCATCTTCGCAACGGATATATGAATTTGCCTGTCCGACTCGGAGTCGGCCATGACGCTTTGCAACATCGTTGATGAGATATTCCAATGGCTGCGGCATTGGAGTCTTTGAGGTCTTCTTTAAGAAGTCGCGGATGCTATCGCCAGTCTTACCGTGATCGAGTGCGCGACGAATTGAACCTTCGGTGAATCGATAGACAGTGGCACCGCCACGACTTTCGATATCAGCGAGCGTTCCCATCTCATTAGCTACTTCAACAGTTAGTGGACCCGGCGCAATTGCACTGTTATCTGCTTGAATCAAGATGTGATCTACCGGAGCCGGGAGAGCTGCTTGTACTCCTAGATCAGCACCTGAAATGAGCGCCTTTCCGAAGGATGAGATCGCTCCTTGGCCAGTAATTCCGAGCCACTCTGCTTCGCGCAGAATCCACGTTATGTACTCATTATTTGTTCGGGTTGGAAGATCAAATTTCATACGCTCTTGTAGAGAGGTGATCTCTGGATCGATCTCTGGCAGACCGGCCATAAGTACGAGAAGTGAGCGCTTTAGACCTGCGATACCCGCGCGATCGAGTTCGGGTCCGAGAGCCGCAACGCTCTTTGAATCGCCCTTACCAATAAGTCCGGCAACGCGAGATGTCTCGAGCCACAGCGTGACAAGTGAGTGCCATCGGTCTTCAGCATCTTTCGTCAACCAAATATCAAAGGCGTTGGTAGGCAAGATCTGATCATCAGTGTCGATCACGATCAGGCCACCGAGGAAGAGAACTTCAGCGACGAATGCTGCACATCCCTCATCGATACCGAGATGTTCGGCAGTTCGCTTGAGATCTCGAACACCTAGACCACCTGATCGAAGTGCACTTGGTGGTTCATCAGACCAATTGTGGGCGAGCTCTTCAGCCCAGCGAATGAAGGTAGAGATATTTGCAATCGCTGCAAGGTCAACTGCCTTCTGCTTACGGGTCGTACCCTTCACTTCAGGGGCGGTTACTTGAAGTTCTTTAAATACTTTTCCACCACGTAAGTGCATCGCAACTTCGCGAGGCAAGAGGAGAGTCTGCGAATCAAAGGCAATCAAGAAGTTATTTTCCAAGAGCCACTTAATGGTTGGGTTCGCCTTCTTCACGTCAGCGACCTGACCGCGAGGTGGGCCCCAGACCATCTTGTTTAATAAGTCAATGGCACCCTTTGGCGCTGCTGCAAGTAAGTCAAGATTGAACTTCTGATTCGAAAGCGGACCAAGGCCTGCTGGGTTCTCACCGATGAGAGTGCGGACATTGGTTGGTACTCGGAATTTCTCACCATCGGCGTAGACCAGAGCGCGCTCTTCGAGCATTGCTAATACCGGCTTTGCGCTCTTATCGGTGGCGCGCAGTAGATCGAGCTGGGTAAATGGATCTGCCAATGAGACGGCTGCAGTCAAAATATCTAACTCAAATTTATTAAGGGCATCGCGAGCGCGCAGGATGCTCGGCATAGAAGATGCGCGGGCGGCAAGGGCCGAGAGATCTGTAGGGACTGGCGAGAGCAGATCGGGTCTAGCGGCAAAGAGGCGCGCAATTTCGGCATCGCTTCTGGCGCGGAGGGCATCGGCAAATGAGCTAGACATAAGTGTCCTAGATTACCTAGAAAAGTGAGGGGCGATTTACTACTTACGGCGGATACGAGGATTGAGCGCAGTAGTAATCGTTGCGAGCCTAGAAATGATCGGAGTAACGATCTTCTTGAGCAGGCGGGCTCGACGGAAATCGTGGATCGGCCAGTGATCGCGGAGCGCACGGACCTGAAGCAGAGTATCTGGATTGATGACGCGCGGCTTGCCTACTGCTTCAAGGAGCGGAATGTCGTGATGGCTATCGGAGTAGGCATACGAGTTCTTAAGATCAATTCCTTGTGACTTTGCTAAGGCATTGACCGCAACTGCCTTCTCTTGGCCATGCAAGAGATTTCCTACTAATTGTCCGGTATAGATTCCATCTTCAACTTGTGCCACCGTGCCAAGTGCTCCGGTGAATCCAAGTCGTTTTGCAATCAGATCAGCCATCTCACTAGGGGATGCAGTGATCAACCAGACTTCTTCACCAGCATTGAGGTGATCGTGAGCAATCTCAATAGTTCCTTGCCAGAGTGCAGGGGAGACATATCGGTCGTAGACATCCGATGCGAGCGTTTCGAGTTCGCTTACCTTGTGACCGCGGATGAAATCACAAGCAGCTTGTTGAACCCTGAGAATTTCCTCTTTATTTTCTTTACCTGTTAATTGGTAACGGAGGTTGGCCAAGAGAAAGGCGAAGATATCGCGCCTATTGAAGAAGCCCCGTTGATACATCCCACGGCTGAGAAAGAAGAGGGAGGATCCCTGCATCAGCGTGTTATCGACATCAAAGAAGGCGACTCTTTTCTCAGTGAGTGCCATGTCACTACCTTAGCGAACCCTCGTCTAGGGCGAGCGCCCCCACTCCTTTATGATTGGTCTATGGGCGCAACCATTCACTTTCTTCGCCATGGCGAAGTCTTCAATCCAGAGAAGATTCTCTATGGTCGCCAGCCCGGTTGGTACCTCTCAGATCGTGGCCAAGAGATGGCTCGCACCGTTGCAGAATGGTCTAAGTCGCTCGACCTCGGAGCAGTTATCGCATCACCGCTACAACGCGCGCAAGAGACGGCGGCACCAGTTGCTGCTGCACATGGCATCACCATCGCAACTGATGATCGCTTAATCGAAGCGGCAAATATCTTTGAAGGTCAGAAGTTTGAAATGGGAAGCGGAGTTTTAAAGCACCCAAAGTCATGGCGCCACCTCACTCGTCCATGGGTTCCATCTTGGGGTGAACCATATGAAGAGCAAGTAGAACGTATGTTGGCAGCGCTCTTCGCTGCGCGCGATGCAGCAGGCGGTAAGGATGCGCTCTGCGTCTCACACCAACTTCCGATTTGGATTCTTCGTTCGGCAGTTGAAGGCCGTCGCATGATGCACGATCCACGTAAGCGCGAATGCACACTCGCATCTGTCACAAGTTTCCATCTCGATGATGACGGTCTCGTAACTGGCACTTCCTATACCGAACCTGCAAAGCACTTACTACCTAATAAATGAAGAGAATCGTTGCGCTCGCTCTCGCGCTCTTGAGTATTGGTCTATTAACAAGTTGCTCGAGTGGTGGAATCTCCAAGGCGAACGAGAATGCGTTTGTCTCAGGCACCGGCGTTGCCGTCTATATCAACGCCGCTGATCGAAAGCCGGCCCCAGATTTAATGGGACCAACACTCTCTGGAACATCACTGAAGATTGCGAAGAATCAAGTGACGGTTGTGAATGTCTGGGCATCATGGTGTTCACCATGTCGCGCCGAAGCCCCACTTCTTGCAGATTTCGCAAACCGTCTCGCTGGTCAAGTTCAGTTTGTAGGAATTGTTACTCGCGACAATATTTCATCAGCTGCTTCCTTCGTAAATCGCTTTAAGATTCCATATCCCAACTTCACCGATGACTCACTCCTGGCAGGGTTTAGAGGGTCGTTGGTTCCAAATGCAATCCCTACAACTCTCATTATCGATGCGAAGAATCGGGTTGCAGTACGCATCAGTGGCGAGGTCACCTTTGCGCTCCTTGATTCGATGATCAAAAAGGCCATGGCGGATCCATCTCATGCATAACTTCTTCACGACTCAGGTCCTCAGTGGCAATGTCCTATTAGCTCTGATCGTCGCTTTCATCGCTGGGTTAATTTCATTCTTCTCACCCTGCGTTCTCCCGTTGGTGCCGGGTTATCTCTCCTATGCCGCAGGCATGACGGATGTAAAGAGCAAAGGAAGAGTCGCACTTGGCTCGATCCTCTTTGTCTCTGGCTTCTCGGTTCTCTTTATCTCTTATGGCGCGCTCTTTGGATCCCTCGGATCAAAGATCAGCAACAACTCGCATTGGCTCACAATTCTTCTTGGCGCTCTCACGATTGCCATGGGAATCGTCTTCCTCTTTAATCAACGCTTTTATCGCTCTTTCAAACCGCAATGGAAATCTAGTGCTGGTCTTGTAGGTGCGCCGCTCCTAGGTTTTCTCTTTGGCCTTGGTTGGACACCATGTATTGGACCAACTCTTGGCGCAGTCCAAGCGCTATCGCTTCAATCGTCGAGTGCTACTCGCGGAGCGATCTTGAGTCTGGGTTATTGCTTTGGACTTGGCCTACCACTCATCACGGTCGGACTCTTCTTTGATCAATCAGCAAAACTTCGGCGAACAATCTCGCGTCACGGAGACGTAATGACCAAGATCGGTGGAGCCTTCTTGATCCTTATTGGTCTTCTTCAAGTATCAGGTCTCTGGCTTACATTGATGAATGCGCTACGAGATTCAATCTCGGGATTTGTGCCGGCGGTATAAATGAATATCTTCCAATGGATGTGGCGTCAGCTCACGAGTATGCGCACCGCACTAATTCTCTTGATGATGCTTGGTCTGGCCTCGATCCCAGGATCGCTCTTCCCGCAGCGCAATCAGAACCCTATGAAGGTAACTGAGTTCTTTAAGGCTAATCCCACGCTCGCCCAGTGGCTTGATAAGGCGAAGATCTTCGATGTCTATTCCTCGCCATGGTTTAGCGCGATCTACATCCTCCTCTTTATCTCCCTTATTGGCTGCGTACTTCCTCGCTCGATCGAACATGCGAAGGCAATCGGCAAGAAGCCACCGTTGACTCCAAAGTTCTTGGAGAAGATGGAGGGCTTCACAGAAGTTGATCGCCCAGCAGAAGGCGCACTCGATGATGCCGAGCGATGGTTAAAGAAGAATCGCTTCCGCGTTCGACGTAAAGACGGTTCGATCTCCGCTGAAAAGGGTTATTCGCGCGAGACCGGAAATCTCCTCTTCCATCTTTCACTCATCGTCATCCTCTTCGCAGTTGCCGCTGGTGGCTTATATGGAAGCAAAGGCGAGACGATCCTGAATGTTGGTGATCGATTCATCAATACTCCTACCTCTTACGACAATATCTCCTTCGCAAAGTTCCAACGTGAGGGCGATATGGTGCCGTTCTCGCTACGCATTTTAGATTTTAAAGCGAGCTACGATGTTGTGACGAGTGCTCCGACTGATTACACCTTGAAGGTTGCAGCAGCCAATCCACTTGGTAGTAAAGAAGTTCTTAAGACAATCAAGGTTAATAGCCCGCTCACATATGGAAGTACCAAGGTCTATCTGCAGGCCAATGGTTATTCACCTGTAGTTGCCGTTCGCGATAAGAGCGGAAAGTTAATTTTTGAAGGCCCGGTTACATTCCTGCCACAAGATGCGAACCTCACATCGATTGGTGCAATTAAGTTGCCCGATATGTCGCCGCAGATTGGCATGGTCTCATCCTTCCTTCCAACTGCAGCTCGTTCAGCAAAGCGCGGAGCCTTCTCATCCTTCCCAGAAGTTCTAGACCCAAGACTCTTAGTCTCGGTCTGGATGGGTGATCTCGGACTTGATAGCGGCAATCCACAATCGGTCTATCGCGTTGATACAAGCAAGATGAAGAACATTGGCCTTAAAGCCCTCTCGATTGGTGATGTATATAACTTTGGACAGGGAACGATCACCTTTGAAGGCTACAGATCATGGGTCAACCTGCAGATTGTTGATGACCCTGGGAAGATGTACGCATTGGTTGGAGCGATCTTGGCAATCCTTGGGTTACTGACATCACTCTTTACACGCCAACGGAGAATTTGGATCAAGGTCGATGGCCGTGTTCAAATTGCGGGTCTTGCAAAGAATGGTGTGCCAGGCCTCGATGAAGAGTTGCTCTCACTCGAGAAGGCGCTACTGAAGAACGATGAGAAAGGGTTATAACGGATATGACATCACGTAATCTCGCATATCTATCTAACTACTCGATCTACTCAGCGATGGTGCTCTACACAATCGCATTCTTTGCACATGCCGTCGAAGTCTCCTTCTCCGTGAAGAACACTGCAGAGACTGAGAAGACCACCTTTGATTTCTCTCGCACCGATCGTGCCGGTCGCATCGGAACAGCGATGATGATCCTTGGATTCATATTCCTCTTCGCCGGCGTAATTCTTCGTGGCGCATCAGCGCATCGCGTGCCTTGGGGAAATATGTACGAGTTCTCGATCACCGGATCGCTCGCATTTAGCGGTGCTTACCTCTTCGCGTTGATCAAATATAAGTTGCGTTGGTTGGGTCTGCCCGTCTCTATTGCAGTCTTACTTACACTTGGTACAGCAATCACAATTCTCTATCGTCCAAGTGCGCCACTTGTTCCAGCTCTGAAATCCACCTGGCTTGCGATTCACGTATCTGCAGCGATCGTCTCAGGTGGTGTATTCCTTCTTGCAAATACCATTGCAGCAACATATTTAATTTTGGATCGCATGGAAGAGCGCGGCGGTCGTAATGAGTGGGCGAAGAAGTTGCCATCACTTGAGACCTTGGATCAACTTTCATACCGACTCGTAGCCTTTGTATTTCCACTCTGGACCTTCGCAGTCATTGCCGGCGCAATCTGGGCCGAATCTGCATGGGGTCGTTATTGGGGTTGGGATCCAAAGGAGACTTGGGCATTCATTACTTGGGTTGCCTATGCTGCCTATCTTCATGCGCGCGTAACCGCTGGGTGGCGTGGCCGCAAAGCTGCATGGCTCTGCCTCTTCGCTGGATCAACCTTCTTGTTTAACTATGTCTACGTAAATATCTACGGAACAGGCCGCCACACCTACTCAGGCCTCTAGTACTTATAACTTAGAGATTACGTAAGAAATCTGGATTGTCATCCGGTGGAAGATCGCGGGTTGGGCGACGACGCGGAGGCCGACCGCCACCTTGGTTGTTACGCCCCCAGAAAATCCAGGCAAGCGAACCAATGAACAGCACAGCTACAAAAAGAAGCCAAACCCACTTCGACCCGCGGGTAAATTCCTCTTGGGGTCTCCGAGCAATATCGATGATTGAGTAAATCTGGGCGCCTAGCCACAGAAAGGCAATCAGCGCATCGAGTTTGACCATGGGATTAGTTTAACGCTTCGCGAGAAGCGCCATGGCAAGCGTGGCGGAGAGTAAGAGGTGTAGCCGGCCGACCTTGCCGAGAAGTGGAATCAATTCAGCGCCCTTTGCCCCATCCCAGATTGAGCGCGAGATGACGACGGTGGTGGGAAGTAAGAGCATGGTTGCAGCCGCCCACGGGGTAATGACCATTGCGATAAGACAGGTGATATGGGCAAGACCAAGAAGTGCGATGAAACCGATCCGGGCATTGCGATCGCCAAGTCGCACAGCCAGGGTGCGCTTATTAACGGTGGCATCTTTTGGAAGATCACGGAGATTATTAATTGCCAAAATGGCGCAAGCAAGTGAGCCCACAGGAATCGAAACTAAGAGAGATTGCCAAGTGATCTTCTGAGATTGAACCACGTAGCTACCAACAGTTGCCACAATGCCGAAGAACATAAAGACCGAGACTTCACCAAGCCCCATGTATCCGTAAGGGTTCTTACCTCCGGTGTAGTACCAAGCAGCGATAATGGAGAGCGCGCCAACTGCGACCAGCCACCAGGATGTGCGAGCACTAAGAATTAGTCCAACGACGGCAGCAAAGGCAAAGGTGAGCATCGCCGCGTTCTTTACAGCTTTCGCAGATGCAAGGCCACTTCCAACTAATCGAA
>JBAXMU010000005.1:0-50134 GCA_037134155.1 Actinomycetes bacterium | reverse complement strand
CCCGGCTTACTGGACGGCAACCCTCCACCACGGTGGGGTGCTCCGGGTGAAGACCTGGCCGATTGCACAGTGCAGCGGCAAGCGTGTGTCACATCAAGGAGTCGCCATCGTCAGCCAACGAATTTCAGGGGCCTGGTTTGAAGACCATGATCCCGGTGATCGACTCTTTCTAAAAATCGGTGATCTCGAACTTGAATCCGGTGAGATCCTCGAAGATGTCACGATCGCATATCAAACCTGGGGAACTCTTAATGAAAATCGCACCAATGCGATTCTCGTTAATCATGCTCTGACTGGTTGGGCCGATGTTCCTGGGTGGTGGCCTTCGATGGTCGGTCCAGGTATGCCGATGGATTCGGATAAATATTTCATCATCTGTCCCAATGTGATTGGTGGCTGTCAGGGAAGTACTGGGCCATCCTCACTTGCTCCGGATGGAAAGCGATGGGGCTCAAGGTTTCCGCGCATCACGATCCGAGATATGGTCGCAGCAGAAGTGGCAGTTGCAGATCGCCTCGGCATCACAAAATTCGTTCTCGCAGTTGGTCCATCTCTTGGCGGAATGAGATCGCTGGAATGGGCGATTACTCACCCTGATCGTGTTGGAGCTATCGCCACGATCGGATCATCGGCGGTCGCAACCGGAGATCAGATCGCAACTGCATCGATTCAGATCCGAGCGATCCAGACCGATCCGAATTTCAATAATGGCGACTTTTACGAATTGCCTGAAGGTCCTCTCAACGGCCTCGGCATTGCACGCCGCATCGCCCATCTGACCTATCGAACTGAGTCAGAGATGGATGTCCGCTTTGGCCGCGAACTCCAAGGCGATGAGACCGGCCGGTGGGCGGTTGAGTCCTACCTCGACCACCATGCCAATAAGCTCGCTAAGCGCTTTGATGCCAATACCTACATCTCACTCACTGATGCCATGAACTCTCATGATGTGGGCCGCCGGCGTGGGGGAGTCGCAGCTGCGCTCGCTACCGTCACAACCCCGACCTTTGTCATGGCTATCGATACTGATCGCCTCTTCCCGCCTCGCCTGCAAGAGGAGATCGCCGAACTTACGCCTAGCGCAGCCCCACTAGAGCGGCTCAACTCTCCATTTGGACACGATGGCTTCCTCATCGAGGTCGAAACGGTTGGTGATTTCGTCCGTCGAGCCGTGATTGCTGGGTCAAAACACCTGCAATAGAACCGCTGGATGTGCAATTTACCCTGTGGACAATTTATAATATAGCCAGCAACTTTCCCTGACCCGACCGTGAGTCAGATAAACAAAAGGATGACCTGTGCCTGGAACAAGTGCGCCCAAAAACGGCGCGAAAGCAACAGCGAAGAAGGCTGCACCTGTGAAGAAGGTTGCTGCAAAGAAGGCAGTTGTTGCAAAGAAAGCACCAGCGAAGAAGGTCGTCGCAAAGAAGGCGCCTGCTAAAAAAGTTGCTGCAAAGAAAGTCGCCGCTGGTCCTCGTAAATTTCCTACCAAGGCCGAACTCGAAGCCCTGAAGGCTGCCAAGGCAGCAGAGGCTGAAGCTGCCGCAGCGAAGAAAGCTGCTGGTCGCAAACTATTTCCAACGAAAGCTGAACTTGAAGCAAAGCGTTTGGCAGAAGAAGCTCTCAAGAATCCAAAGCCTGCAGCCGCTCCGGCAAAAGAGGGTAAGACCGATAAGGCTGGCAAGCCCGTTGTCACAAAGATTGATGGCGAAGAAGTCGAACTTGAAGAAGTCGAACTTGAAGATTTAGAGACGCTCGTTGAAGAAGTAACAGAGATTGTTGCGACGGAAGAGAAAGAGAATGAGATCCGCGTAGTTAACGTTGCGGAAGAGTCTCAGAACGAAGAGAACGCCTTCACCATCAAGGACTCTGAAGAAGATGATGCGCCAGTCCAGACTGTGATGACTGCGGGTGCTACTGCTGACCCAGTGAAGGATTACCTCAAGTTAATTGGTCGCGTACCTCTTCTTAATGCTGAGATGGAAGTTGAACTCTCCTTGCAGGTAGAAGCAGGCCTCTTCGCTGAAGAGAAGATCACCCTTGATAAGAAGATGGATAAGAAGTTAAAGCGCGAATATGAGCAGTTAGTGCTGCAAGGAAAGCGTGCGAAGAACCACCTTCTTGAAGCGAACCTTCGTCTCGTTGTCTCGCTCGCAAAGCGCTACACCGGCCGCGGAATGCTCTTCTTAGACCTTATTCAAGAAGGAAACCTCGGTCTCATCCGTGCGGTTGAGAAGTTCGATTACACCAAGGGTTATAAGTTCTCGACCTACGCAACCTGGTGGATCCGTCAGGCGATCACCCGCGCGATGGCAGATCAGGCACGTACGATCCGTATTCCGGTTCATATGGTTGAAGTCATCAATAAGTTGGCACGTGTTCAGCGCCAGATGTTGCAAGACCTAGGCCGCGAACCGACACCTGAAGAGCTCGCTAAAGAGCTCGATATGACACCAGAGAAGGTTGTTGAAGTTCAGAAGTATGGCCGCGAGCCAATCTCACTTCACACACCACTTGGCGAAGAGGGCGATTCAGAGTTCGGAGATCTCATCGAAGATTCCGAGGCGATCGTTCCTGCCGATGCTGTCTCCTTCACACTCCTTCAAGAGCAACTCCACTCGGTACTCGATACGCTCTCCGAGCGCGAAGCTGGCGTCGTTGCGATGCGTTTTGGACTTACAGATGGTCAGCCAAAGACACTCGATGAGATTGGAAAGGTTTACGGGGTAACTCGCGAACGTATCCGTCAGATCGAGAGCAAGACGATGTCGAAGTTGCGCCACCCATCGCGTTCACAAGTTCTTCGCGACTATCTCGATTAATCAGCCCGAGTACGCATGAGCGAGAAGCCACAGATCTTCATCAACCCGAAATCGGGGTCGATTCGAATTAGTGGGGATGTCGATTTCATCGATGCCGACGGTGTTGTTATTCGATCTGAGAGCAATGTGAAGTTATGCGGCTGCGGCCATTCGAAAGATAAGCCATATTGCGATGGCAGCCATAAGGAATTTAGGCAAGAAAAAAACCCTGACCAAGATGGCCAGGGTTAATCTCTAAAAAGTTCTGCTTACTCGTCCTCTGAGACGGTAGTAGCTGATGCGGTGAGCTTTGATGTCTCATCTTGGATAGCAGCAACGACAGGCTTCAAGCCTTCGGCATATTGCTTCGCGTGGTGAGCGCAGAAGAGAAGTTCTCCGCCATTGAGCAAAGTCGCACGAACATAGGCCTGAGCTCCGCAACGATCGCAACGATCTACGGCATTCAAGGGTGTTGGTTCGAGAATCAACTGCTCTGACATCTGCTCACTCCTTCTCGCTATCGGCACGGGCCGATCTCTTCGGTGGTAATTCTATGTGGTACTGGAACAGTAAATCATGGATAGTTATTCCCGCGCGCGTTAAAACTATATTTCCTGAGCCAAAGTAGGGAAATGACCGCTCAATCTGGGAGATTTCTCACGGTTCTGGCTCTTTCTGCAACTGGCTTGTGGGAAAAAGGGATCCCTACGGCGCGTAATGGGCGCCTTTGCCAGCGTTCAGAGATAGCCTCTGCACCCGTGGCAACTAAAACTAATAACGAAGTCTCCGCCGATAACCAATATACGGCGAAGGACCTCTCGGTACTCGAAGGTTTAGATGCCGTTCGTAAACGCCCCGGCATGTATATCGGCACGACCGATTCTCGTGGACTCATGCATTGCCTCTGGGAGATTATCGACAACTCGGTAGATGAAGCGCTTGCAGGGTTCTGCACAAGCATTGAAATTAATTTAGAAGCTGATGGTTCAGTTGAAGTCCATGACAATGGTCGCGGAATTCCCGTTGATAAAGAACCGAAGACTGGTCTCACTGGCGTAGAAGTTGTCTTCACAAAACTCCACGCAGGTGGAAAGTTTGGTGGCGGTTCTTATGCCGCATCCGGTGGTCTTCACGGCGTGGGTGCATCCGTTGTGAATGCGCTTGCATCTCGTCTTGATGTTGAAGTTGATCGCAATGGCAAGATTTATTGGATGTCCTTCCAGCGCGGTAACGCCGGAATCTTTGAAGGCGATGGCCCTAAGGCTGCCTTTGAAGAGTCATCTGGTCTGCGTCAGATCGGCAAGGTTGCTGCAAAGGTAACCGGTACTCGTGTGAAGTGGTGGTTTGATCGCCAGATCTTCCTTAAAGAGGCTGAGCTTTCGATCGAAGATATCTACGCTCGCGCACGTCAGACTTCTTATCTAGTCCCTGGGCTCACACTCGTTGTGAACGATAACCGAGGCAAGAGCAAGAGTTCTGAGACCTTCTTTCATAAGGGCGGCATCTCTGAATTCTGCTCCTTCCTTCGCCCAGATGAACCAGTCGGCGAAGTAATCCGTATTTCAGGTACCGGTGAATACAGCGAGACCGTGCCAGTCCTTGATGAGAAGGGCCACATGATGCCGACTGAGGTCGAGCGCGTCATGGGCGTGGACATCGCAATGCAGTGGGGCAATGGTTACGAGTCCACTGGTGCATCCTTTGTAAATATCATTTCAACGCCAAAGGGCGGAACCCATACTCTGGGATTTGAACGCGCAATCACCAAGGTGATGAACGATATGTTGCGTTCAACGAAGACATTGAAGAATAACGAAGCTGATGTCATTAAAGATGACGTGCTCGAAGGCCTTACATCGGTTGTGACAGTTCGTATGTCTGAACCACAATTTGAAGGCCAGACGAAGGAAGTCCTAGGAACTGCCGCTGCCACCAAGATCGTTGCAGCAGTTGTCGCAGCAGAGATGGAGAAGTTCTTTAACTCCACCAAGCGTATTGATAAGGCGACCGGAAAGTTGATTCTCGAGAAGATCGCAAATGCTTCTCGTACTCGCGTTTCAGCTCGTGCACACAAGGATCTCCAGCGCCGAAAGAATGCGCTCGAATCTTCATCGCTTCCAACCAAGCTTTCAGATTGTCGTTCAGATGACACCGAGCGTACTGAGCTCTTCATCGTTGAGGGAGATTCCGCTCTTGGCACCACGAAGGCTGCTCGTAACTCAGAGTTCCAAGCGATCCTTCCAATTCGCGGAAAGATCCTGAACGTTCAGAAGGCATCACTTTCACAGATGCTTGAGAACACTGAATGTGCCTCGATCATCCAGGTAATCGGTGCCGGTTCGGGTAAATCATTTAGCCTTGAAGATGCTCGTTATGGCCGCATCATTCTGATGTCAGATGCGGATGTCGATGGTGCGCATATTCGCTGCCTACTTTTGACCTTGCTCTGCCGTTATATGCGCCCACTTATTGAAGATGGTCGAGTCTTTGCTGCTATCCCACCTCTGCATCGCATCGATGTCGTCGGCGGAAAGCGCGGCGAGATCCATTACACCTACTCTGATGATGAGATGAAGCGCGTCTTGGCTGATCTCACAAAGAATGGCAAGCGTTGGAAAGAGCCAGTACAGCGCTACAAAGGCCTTGGCGAGATGGATGCCGATCAGCTCCGTGAAACCACAATGGATCCTGAGAAGCGCACACTCCGTCGCATCACTATGAAGGATGCGGATGCTGCTGAAGCGATGTTTGAATTATTGATGGGTAACGATGTTGCGCCACGCAAGGAGTTCATTGCAACTGCTGAGATCGATCGCGATCGGATCGACGCCTAACCCCTCTGGGTTCTAGAGTTGCCGCTATGAAGCGCACCGATATCCAAGCGGTGCGCGGCTTCTCAGTACTCGCAGTCCTTCTCTATCACCTACAGATTCACCAGATTAAAGGTGGATTCCTTGGTGTTGATATCTTCTTCGTTATCTCTGGTTTTGTTATAACCGAGCGTCTGGCCAGGGGAGAGGGATCGTTTCGAACTCAGATAGTTGATTTTTACCGAAGGCGTGCCAAGCGAATCCTTCCGGCTTCACTCTTCACGATCGTTCTTACCGCTCTGCTCTCGCGGATATTTCTCGCCCCCATCTCGCTGGCAACATTTAGCCGCGATGGCTTGGCCGCAACACTCTTTGCCGGAAACTTCCGTTTTGCAGCCCAAGGAAATAATTACCTCAATCAAACTCTGAGCCCAACCCCATACCTGCACTACTGGTCGCTGGGTGTTGAAGAGCAGTTCTACCTGCTTTGGCCGATCCTCTTCTTGCTCTTCTTCAAAAGTCGTAAGCGTCTGGTCATCCCACTCTTCATAGCTGCGACAGGTTTTGCGCTCTGGTACACCCATATTTCTGCAGTGAACTCTTTCTACCTACCCATCTCTCGCGCATGGGAGTTCTTGGCTGGCATCGTCGTCGCTCTTCTGATTCCACGCGCTCCACGCAAGAGTGATTACGTGGCACTTGCAGGTTGGATCACCGTCTTGCTCTCGATTCTCTTTATCGGCTCGGATTTGGCAGTACCAGGAATCACTACATTGATACCAATTGCTGGTGCGATGGCGATCTTGATTGCACGATCGTCTAATCCAGTAGAACCAATCCTCGCTTGGTTTGGTGATCATTCGTTCTCGATCTATCTCATCCATTGGCCCTTGATCGTCTTCGCGCTTGCCCGCTATGACGGGCTCGGCCGGATCGCCAGGGTGGTACTCGCAATCGCCTCTATTGGCCTTGGTTATCTCATCAGCCGTTACGTAGAGCGCCCATTCCGATTCAATGGTCGATTCTCTCTCAGCCTTGGTAGCTGGGCAGTCGCGATCGCCGTTATTGCAGCGCTCCTTGCAGCCGGAAGTTCGATCGAGGCGGCGAGTGCAAAGAATTCAACCCTCGTTATCGATCGCAGCGTGCCTGTGATTTACAAGGATGGATGTCACCTAGATTTCGCACTCTCTCAACCGAAATTACAGTGTCTCTTCGGTGTTCTTAATTCCACGACCGAAGTCGTTCTCACCGGTGACTCACATGCAGCGCAGTGGTTTAACGCGGTAGAGGAAGCGGCATTAAAAAACCACTGGAAACTCCTGGTATTAACGAAGTCGTCGTGTCCGGCCGTCTTAATGCCGACAAAGCGCAATGGTGTTGCCGACACTGCATGCGCTGCATGGCAGAAGTATGTAGCGGCGCGAATTGCAGCCGAGAAGCCAGCTCGAGTCATCATTACTAACTACTCAGAGCATGTATATCCACTTGTTGTATCTGGCGACTATTCACAGATCTACTCCCACGGTGAAGCCAAGTTCATACAGGCTCTGGGATTGCCGCAGTCATCGATCTACGTCATCGAAGATACTCCTGCACCACACCGTTCGATTCCAGAGTGTTTATCCCAGCATTCAGGGAAGGTGAGTGCGTGTAACTTCCCACTGCACCGCTCAGTGGCGACTCTCGCAACACGAGATCTAGTGAAGGCAAGCGGAGTCCACTATCTCGATGTGACAGGGGAGTTATGTCCAGGAGGAGTGTGCCAAGCCCTCTACAAGGGAATGAATACCTATCGAGATGGTTCACATATCAGCGTGAGCACTTCAAAGGCGCTAGCTATTCAGTTGGAAAAGTTCCTGAAGTAATTCAGGTTATTCACCAATACGGCTGCGACGAGGTGTTGCGAAGTTCTTCGCGACCTCAGTCAATTCAGCAGAGACTTGCTTGCGAATAGCCTCTTCAGATTCCAAGAGCGTCTTGAGAGCCTTAATCGTGGCACTCAACTCTTTCTGTTCGGTCTCAAGTTCGAGCTTGCTCATCTTGGTCAAGCGACGAAGTGGCATATCCAAGATGTAGGTAGCCTGCTCATCTGTGAGCTTGAAGGACTTGATGAGGTCTGCCTTCGCAGTAGAAGCATCTTCTGATGCGCGAATGATCTTGATGACCTTATCGATATCAATGATCGCCTTTAGCAAGCCATCAACGAGTGTGAGGCGAGCCTGAGCCTTCTCTAAGCGGAAGGCAGAGCGACGACGAACGACATCGATACGGTGGTCGATAAATACCTGAAGGAGTTCTTTCAATCCAAGTGTCTGAGGGCGGCCATTAACAAGCGCCACAGCATTCACTGAGAATTGATCTTCCATTGGAGTGAGCTTGTAGAGCTTCTCGAGAATCTCTTCAGGCTCATAACCATTCTTGATCTCGACAACGACCTTTGTGCCTTGCTGGCCATCAGAGAGATCGACGATATCTGAGATACCTTGAATCTTCTTCGCCTTCACAAGATCAGCGATCTTCTCAACGACCTTCTCAGGCCCGATATTAAATGGAAATTCAGTAATGACGATGCCTTGCTTGCGCGAGGTTACCTTTTCGACAACGGCGGTTGCACGGACCTTAAAGGAGCCGCGGCCAGTTGCATATGCTTCTTCAACACCAGAGAGGCCGACGATCTCGCCACCGGTTGGAAAATCAGGAGCCGGAACAAACTTCATCAAGGCCTTAAGCGTTGCCTTTGGATTTTCAATGAGGTGCTTGGTTGCAGCAACTACTTCACCGAGATTATGCGGCGCCATATTCGTTGCCATACCAACTGCAATTCCAGTTGCGCCATTGACGAGCAAGTTAGGAAAAGCTGCTGGAAGGACGAGTGGCTCAAGGAGCTGGCCGTCGTAGTTTCCGCCAAAGTCGACTGTGTTCTCATCGGACTCGTTCACCATTGCAAGGGCAGCTGGTGCCAGGCGAGCTTCGGTGTAACGCATCGCTGCTGGGCCGGCATCGAGTGAACCGAAGTTTCCGTGGCCATCGATCAGCGGTAGGCGAGTTGTGAATGGTTGGGCGAGACGGACGGCGGCATCGTAGATCGCACCATCTCCGTGTGGGTGCAACTTACCCATAACTTCTCCGACGACTCGAGCACACTTCACGTGGCCCTTATCTGGGCGAAGACCCATATCGAACATCATGTGGAGGATGCGGCGCTGTACCGGCTTCAAACCATCGCGAGCATCGGGGAGGGCGCGTGAGTAAATGACCGAGTATGCATACTCAAGGAAGGACTCGGACATCTCTGATGAAACATCGATATCGACGATCTTTCCTGGGTTCTCACCTGGTTTTGGGAGAACGACTTTTGGGGTCTTTGTTGCCATGGTGCGTATCTTGCCAACTGTGGCTACTAAATGAGGGGAGCGACTCGTTTAGAGGTGCTTTTAACCTCGCAAACAGGGGTCAGAAGTGATCCATAACTCTCACGTGGGATGATGGGCCAGTGATGGATTCGGGTTTGGCGCAGCTCTCGCAATCAATCTTTGCATCCCTCGGGCTGCCTGAAGCTCGAAACTTTTTCGCTTTTGATGAGAGATCAAAGGTCGCATTGGTCTTGATTGATGGCCTCGGCCATAACTCGTTGGTGCAATATCGAAAAGAATTTCCAATCTTTGCTTCACTCATCGAGCATGAGCCGCTTCAATCGCACTTCCCAACGACAACGGCGACCAATTTAGTTTCACTAGGGACTGGTGAACTTCCAGGGACTCACGGAATGTTGGGCTATACCGTTCGCGTCCCGCGATCAGGTGAACCAGGAAGGCTGCTTAACGCACTGAAGTGGGATGAGCGCGTCGATCCTTTGATGTGGCAGCGAGTTCCAACAATGTATGAGCGAGCAGTCGCACATGGCATTCAGGTCTCACACATTGCAGAGAAGCGATATGAAGGCAGCGGCTTCACTCGCGCCGGTATGCGCGGCGCAGATTACCTAGGTGCAAATTACGTCGCCGATATCGTTGACAAGGCGAAGAGCGCTCATGCTCGCGATAACTCGTTCTCCTATATCTATCTCAATGTGCTCGATGTTGCAGGCCATAGCAGTGGTGTGGGATCAGAGAAGTGGCTTGCTGCACTCGGAACCGTTGCACAACTACTTACATTGTTGATTGAGAAATTACCTAAAGGCGTTCAGATCTATCTCACTGCAGACCACGGAATGATCAACGCTGGCGAGAAGGTAATCCTTGGTGCCGAAAACCCACTTCTTGAAGGTGTCACGCTTATTGGTGGCGAGGCACGCGCTCGCCATATCTATACCCGTGAAGGCGCAACCGATGATGTCGCACAGATCTGGCGCGGCTATTTTGGAGAGCGGGTAGAGATCTTCACAAAGGCAGATGCAGCACGGCTATTTGGCGATATGACAGATGATGCCTTAGATCGCATGGGAGATATCGTTGCGGTTCCACGCGAGCATTTGTTGCTCTTAGATCCAGCGATTGCTGAGAAAGAAAGCCTGATGGTGGGACACCACGGCGGCTTTACTCAGGACGAGGTTCTGATCCCTCTTCTTTCTTACCAAACATAATGTCATCCCATGATGGAATGCGAATCCGCTTGGTGATGCCATCGCGCTTCGCCTCAGGTTCAACTTCTTCGCGCACCTGATCTGCGGCAGGTTGTGGTGCTTCTGCAACCGGTGTTGTTGAAATTCGAATCGGTTCTTCTGGCTTTACTGCAACGAGTCGCGGTGCTGGATTATTTGATGAACCCTCTGCTGGAAAGACCATGCCATGAGTTGGAGTTGCAGGACGAGCAGGCTTCTCTTCACCGCTGATCCAACGCGCACCATCATCTTCACTTACCAATGTGCGGTTCTGTGGATCGAAGGTCCAGTTCGCTTCGCCTGATCCAGTCGCAATCGGATACGAGAGGACGATGTTCCAGAGGCCATCTTCACGGCGCCAGGTATTCCATTCGACTAATTGCATATCGACGCCGCGTGGTGAGAGTTGGGCGATCGTTGCTGCCATCAAGGTTGGCGAATGAGGATCGCGTCGGAGCGCGGTTTCAAGTGCCTGACCGATAAGGAAGGCGCGCTCTTGCATGATTGGTCCAGAGAACTTTTCAATCTTCTCCATTGCCCATTCTGTCGAACGTGCGATTGACTCTGCTGATTCGCCGCTACGCAGGCGCGATTGAATCTCTTTGACTGAAGTGTGTGTGACTTCTTCTGTGCTCTGAACTGCAACAAGTCGAGGCTGGTTGATCGTTGCACGGAGTTGATCGCTGATCCGAAGGTTGTAGGTGGCGCCATCTTGATCAGTGAGCTCGAGCTCGGTGCCATCCTCTGATCGTCCAACTAACCGCAGATCTGTCATGTCCCTAGGATAGCGAGTCACCTGCGTGCAGCCCAGCACCGCTAAGATCTGTCGCATGATTCAGAGCGAAGATCATTCGGCAGAACTCTTGAAGTTGGCAGTAGATGTAGCAACACAGGCAGCAACCCTCTTATCGAAGCGGCCTACAAACTTTGAGATTAACCAGAAGAGTTCGGCCGTTGATTTTGCAACCCAGATGGACCACGCGAGCGAGAAGTTGATCGTTGAGGCAATCTTGGCGGCCCGGCCCGGCGATGGCATCATCGGCGAAGAAGGCGCGGCGAGAGAATCTACTTCTGGAATTACCTGGGTCATTGATCCGCTCGATGGAACGGTTAATTACTTCTATGGCCTTCCTGGATGGAACGTTTCGGTCGCAGCGAAAGATGATCAGGGAGTCCTCGTTGGAGTCGTCTGCGCCCCGACCATCAACTCGACATGGACGGCAGTCCGAGGCGGCGGCGCGAAGTGGAATGGCAACCCGATTGTTTGCAACGACCCGATCACTCTCGATCGAGCCCTCATAGCGACTGGATTCTCATACTCAATGGAGAAGCGGGTCGGTCAGGCTGAATTTGCGAAGAATTTGATCCCACATGTCCGAGATATCCGTCGGGCCGGGGCGGCAGCGGTCGACCTCTGCCATGTCGCGATGGGCGCAGTTGATGGCTACTTTGAGATCGACCTGAAAGAGTGGGACCTCGCCGCAGGCGGCTTGATCGCCCGTGAGGCAGGGGCGCTCGTGACGGGCCGGAACGGAGGAGCCGCCGGGGAGGCGATGGTGATTGCCGCTGGGCCAGCCCTTCATGGGGAGCTCACCGCCCGAATTGGGTGATCTGCCCCGCATGTGGCAGGATTGGGCCTTCGCAGGCAGACCTGCGACTTAAATATTGACGAAAACGTTAGGACCCACAGATGAACGTGTTAGACGCAGTCGATGCTGCTTCACTCCGCAAGGATGTTGTTAACTTCCGCCCAGGAGATGAGATCAAGATTCACGTTCGCGTTATCGAGGGTAACAAGAGCCGTATTCAGCTCTTCCAGGGAATCGTTATCCGCCGTCAGGGTTCTGGCGTCCGTGAGACCTTCACCATCCGCAAGCTTGCCTACGGTGTCGGTGTAGAACGTACCTTCCCAGTACACACACCTGTTATTGAAAAGTACGAGATGGTTCGCCGTGGCGATGTCCGTCGCGCAAAGCTTTACTACCTCCGCGATCTTCGCGGTAAGGCAGCAAAGATCAAAGAGAAGCGCGGTATCGGCGGTTCATTTATCGTTGAAGATGTCATCGCAGCTCCGGTTGTCGAAGCAGTAGTCGAGACACCAGTAGTCGAGACACCAGTAGTCGAGACACCGGTTGAAGCAGTAGTTGAAGCCCCGGTTGTCGAAGCAGTTGTCGAGACGCCAGCAGTTGAAGAAGCTCCAGTCGCTGACGTTGTTGCAGAAGCAACACCTGAAGCAACTCCAGAAGCTTAAGAAAACTTCTTCATGCGCCTTCCTAAGAAGGGCTCATTACTCCGAGAAGTACCGATCATCGTTGTTGCGGCACTTGTCGTCTCAATCTTTGTAAAGACCTTCCTCATTCATTTCTTCTATATCCCTTCCGGATCCATGGAGAACACCTTAAAGATTGGCGATCGCATCGCCGTCAATAAATTGGCTAATTACTTCTCTGATATCAAGAGAGGCGAAGTTGTCGTCTTCAAAGATCCAGCAAATTGGCTTGGGCAAGCACCAGGTGAGACAGGATCTAAGCCAGTTGTTGCGCTGAAGAATGCGCTCGTCACCGTTGGAATCCTTCCTGATCCTGCTAAGCAGTATCTGATTAAGCGCGTGATTGGGGTCGGTGGTGACACCGTCATCTGTTGTGACAAGGCCGGTCGAGTAACCGTGAATGGCACATCAGTGACAGAGCCTTATATCTTCGCTGGTAATAAGCCAAGTGACTCAACTTTTACCGTGAAAGTCCCTAAGGGCTTTATCTGGGTGATGGGCGACCACCGTGGCGCATCTGCTGACTCACGTTTCCATACTGAAGATATTCATCACGGCATGGTCCCGTTGAACGATGTTGTTGGAAGAGCCTTTGCCACTGTCTGGCCGTTGAAAGACCTAAAGTTCTTATCTGTTGGACATGACCTATCTAAGGTAGCTGTAAAGAAGTAATCCGATGAGAGCGATCGAGCAGACTCTTCGCGATGCGGGGATGAGCGCAATTGCTGGTGTTGACGAGGCTGGTCGAGGACCGTGTGCTGGTCCACTCATAGTCGTAGCGTTAATTCTCAAAGATCCATTCTCGCCAGCTCTGGCAGAAGTGCGTGACTCCAAAGAACTCACAGCCAAGAAGCGTGAGAAGTTGTATGACCTCGTTCTCTCTGAATCACAAGCCTGCTCGATCGTCGAGATCGGCAGCGATGAGATCGATCGCGATGGACTCCACAAATCAAACCTTGAAGGTTTCCGCCGAGCAGTAAGCGCACTTGAGATCACACCTGATTATGTCCTTACAGATGGGTATGCCATCGAAGGAATGTCGATGCCAACACTTGGAGTCTGGAAAGGCGATCAAGTCGCAATCACTATTAGCGCGGCCTCGATCATCGCCAAGGTCTATCGAGATCGCATCATGGCGAAGATGGATCTCGAATATCCGGGATACGGCTTCGCTTCCCATAAAGGGTATAGCGCTGCAACTCATATGGAAGCGATCCGCACATTGGGTGTCACTCCGATCCACCGAAAGAGTTTTGCGAATGTGGCGGAGATTCTTTCAACAGGTCAGTAGTTTCCCCACTCCCTTGCACTGACTCCAGTAACTCGCGGAGTTTCTCTTACCCTCGCCACCATGAAGAATCAGGCACTTGGCTCACGTGGTGAAGATGATGTGATGAAGTATCTCCAGCAAAGAGGATGCACAATCCTAGATCGCAACTGGCGAATTAAAGAGGGCGAGATAGATCTGGTGGCTCAATCACCAGATGGGGAGATCATCTTTGTTGAGGTGAAGAGCAGAAGCTCTCGAAAGTTTGGAGACCCGCTCGAGGCCGTAAATGCGGTAAAGGCCCAGAGGCTGCAGCGATTAGCGCTTGCTTGGCTTGTCACACACAGCGCTTTTGGAAGACCATTTCGGATCGATTGCGCTGGAGTTCTCTACTCGATTGATGGGCGAAACGAGATTGATTATCGCGAAGGCGTTCTTTAATGACCCTAGCAAGAGTTCATACGATCGCACTAGTTGGACTCGTCGGCCATCTCATTGAAGTAGAGGTGGATATTTCGGAGGGGTTGCCGGGCTACTCCCTATTGGGCCTTCCGGATGCCGCCCTCTCGGAGTCGCGGGAGCGAATCCGCTCTGCCTTTCTCAATAGTGGATTACCGTGGCCAAATAAGAAGGTGACGATTTCGCTTTCACCAGCGTGGCTACCCAAGAGCGGTTCACATTACGACGTACCAATTGCTATTGGATTGCTTGTTGCGCAAGGTGTTATTACAAACCCGCCACCTGAATCACAAGTAATACTCGGTGAATTGGGGCTCGACGGCACTTTGAAATTTGTCCGCGGAGTCTTACCGACACTCATCGCCGCGCTTTCTTTCAATGCATCTTCTGCCATCGTTCCGATGGCTAATCTCAATGAGGCAAAGGCTGTTCCTGGCTTTGAGATTGTTGCATTCAATAACCTGCTTGAGGTTGTTGATTTCTTTACTCGAGGTCAGATTCCAGATGAGGCAGCAACAGAGGATCAGATTGAAAGTCGAGACTATCTCGACCTGATCGATGTCGTGGGCCAGTTGCCTGCGCGCAAGGCGCTAGAGATCTCAGCTATCGGCGGCCATCACTTGCTTCTGATTGGTCCGCCAGGAACCGGTAAGACGATGCTCGCTGAGCGAATCCCAACAATCCTGCCGACTCTAAGCGCACAAGAATCACTCGAAGTGAGTGCGATCCACTCTGTCGCTGGCTCACTCAATCAGCGAGGAGTTCTTACGAGAACACCACCCTTCGTTGCGCCTCATCACACAACGACAACGACAGCAATGGTTGGGGGAGGGTCCCATGCGGTAAAGCCTGGCGCTGTCTCACTTGCCCATGCTGGGGTTTTATTTATAGATGAAGCGCCTGAATGCGCAACTGGCGTACTTGATTCGTTGCGCCAACCACTCGAATCAGGACAGGTCACCATCTCTAGGGCTGTGAATACAGTGACATATCCAGCAAATTTCCTCTTGGTGTTGGCTGCGAACCCATGTCCTTGTGGGCGATTTAATGGTCGAGGCAGAGCGTGCACGTGTTCATCGATGCAGATCCGTAATTACTTAAAGAAATTATCTGGGCCGTTACTCGATCGTATCGATATCCGTGCATTTGTGGAGGCGCCTACCCGGGTAGAGATGGCATCAGAACTACTTGGTGAATCAAGCGCTTGCGTAAAGGAGCGGGTGATAGCGGCACGAGGCGTTGCGGCAGAACGATTTAAAGGCGAGCGCTGGTCTATCAACTCGCAGATTCCATCAAGTGAATTGCGAGGTCGCTTCAAGGCAGCACGCGATGGAATGGCACTTCTGCATGCTGAGTTAGATTCTGAAAGATTGAGCGCTCGGGGATTTCATAAGGTCTTACGTGTTGCCTGGTCACTCGCAGACCGGGCAGGTCGCACGATCCCGAGTCGAGAGGATGTCGAAGCGGCCTTCATTATGCGAGAAGGAACCTTCCTATGACAGGTGATGAAAAGGCTCGGCTGATCCTAATTTCGGCGATTGAAGGAAATTCAAAGTATTGGGCGAATGAGGTTCTGCGGTACGGAGCTGAAGAAGTGGTCGATCGACTGGAACGAAATTTCTATCACGGTGGACGTCACTCTGGGGAGAAGATTGGCGATCGAGTGCGCTCCGTAAATTCTGAAGAGTTGATCGAAACCCTGCAAGAAGGGTTTCTCTTAACACCATCATCGGAAGATTGGCCGGTTGCGCTCAACGATTTGATCGCCCCGCCCTTTGCACTTATTGGCCTTGGCGAGCGAGAGATTCTCCCGACCCTGAATCAGAGCATCGGAATAGTGGGAACTCGAAATCCAACTCATTATGGATCGAGGATCGCGAGTGATTTTGCGGCTTCACTCTGTGATCGCGGGTGGGCGATTGTGAGTGGTGGTGCCTACGGAATCGATAGCGCTGCACATAGAGGGGCGCTCGCAGTGGAAGGCGAGACCGTCGCCGTTTTAGGCGGGGGAGTGCGAAGTATCTTTCCATCAGGAAATGACCGCCTCTTCACAGAAATTGCTACCCACGGACTTCTACTTTCAGAGGTCCTACCAACAGTGCCAGCAGTTCCGCATCGATTCCTTATACGCAATCGTTTGATCGCAGCGCTCTCTCGTGGCTTACTCGTCGTAGAGGCAGCCCATCGAAGCGGTTCACTTCGAACCGCCCGCGATGCCGCAGAGCTTTTACGTCCAGTGATGGCGATTCCAGGGCCTATCAATACGCCCACAAGCGAGGGCTGTCATCGACTCATCAATGAACGCCGTGCCGAACTTGTCTCTTCGGTCGATGAGATTATGGAGTTGGTGGCGCCGTTATAGTGAGATGATTCTCCAATGAGTGAACATAGATCTGGATTTGTCGCTGTCATTGGGCGTCCCAATGTCGGTAAGTCCACCTTGGTCAATGCGCTCGTGGGGAAGAAGATCGTCATTACTTCTCACCACCCCAATACAACGAGAAACCCGATTCGTGGAATTGTCTCCAAGGCTGATTATCAGATGATCTTGGTAGATACCCCGGGAGTCCATAAGCCAAAGACCTTGCTTGGTACACGACTCAACGCGATGGTCGCAGAGAATCTTGAATCAGTTGATGCAGCTCTCATTTGCCTGCCGGTTGATGAAGCGATTGGTGACGGCGATGAGTTCATCGTGAAGCAATTGGGGCATATTCGAAATATTTATATTGCGGTCACAAAAGTGGATCGAGCCACAAAGCCCGAGATCTTGATTGCAAAGCTTGTTGAAGTATCAGAGTTTATCGAGCGCAATAACCTCACGATTCGCGAGGTCGTACCAGTATCAGCAAAGCGCGAAGAGCAGACCGAACTATTGATGGAGCTCCTCTCATCTGCACTCCCTATTTCACCATCGCTCTACCCGGAAGATATCTCGACCGATCAAGCAGCCGAGCTCACGATCACCGAGTTGATTCGTGAAGCGGCGATTGAGGATCTCTACGAAGAGCTGCCACATTCAGTCATGATCACAATCGATGAGTTCTCAAAGCGTGAAGGCAAGAACTTCTTCGATATCCACGCCACGCTGCACGTAGAGCGCGACAGTCAGAAGTCGATCATCATCGGACCACAGGGTTCACGCCTCAAGGCGATCGGAACAACTGCCCGTGGGAATATCGAAAATTTCTTAGGTGGCAAAGCCTTCTTAGGTTTGCATGTGAAGGTATCGAAAGAGTGGCAGCGCGATCCGAAAGCCCTCGCCCGAATGGGATTTACTGAGTAACTGACTTTCGACCAGCGAAGTAAGAGCCGATTAAGACCAGTGGTAGTCCAAGGACGATTCCAAGAGTTAGCGGTTCACCTAAAACAATAACGCCCAGCACGATTGCAAATGCCGTATTGAGGTATGTAACAAGTGATGCTCGGGCCGAGCCAATATCGGCTAAGAGCATAAAGAAGAGAATGAAGGCAAGTGCTGTCGGGAATAGACCAAGTGCAAATTGAGCAGCAACAACCTTTCCGCTCGGCAGATGATGGGGGAGAGCGAAGAGCGCAAATGGCAGATAGAAGAGGGCGGTTGTAGCCATCGCCACTCCGTTGATCGCGATGGGATTTACCTCAGGAATCTTCGTCGTAACTGTTGTTACTGCAGTCGCGTAAGAAAGTGATGCGAGCAGGATCATTCCGATTGCAAGTGGATTCTGGTTCGACCTTATGCTCTCAATACCAACAACTAAGAGCACTCCAATAAAGCCAACCACCATTCCGGCAAGCCGCTTTGAATGCCAAACAGTTTTATCTCCGTTGATAGAGGCGAGAATCGATGCCCAGATTGGAACTGTTGCAACAAGAAGTCCTGCAAGCCCAGAGGTAACCTTTCGTTCGGCAGATGTAATCAGAAGCCAAGGAAGGAACATCTCCAAGATTGCATAGAGAAGCACATAGTGGAATTTCTTCAGGGCAGGAATGAGATTCTTCTGATAGATCGCAATCGGCAGAAGGACGAGGGCGCCGATGAATGTTCTGCTACAGACAATCACCGGGACTGAGAGTTCTGCTACCGAGACCTTAAGAAGCAGGTAAGGAACGCCCCACAGCAGGCCAATCGTGATGAAGAGAAACCAATTCTTGCGACTCACTTCTTCCTAGACGCAATCACTTGGGAGTAGAGAGCAATGGTTTGATCTGCGATTGCATCCCACGAGAAATCTGCGATCGCCCGCTTGCGACCTGCAATACCGAACTGCTTGAGCTTTCCCGGTTGGTCTAACAGTTCATTTGCGGCACGAGCGAATGCTGCTTCGAAGGTAGGACCATCGCCGTTGTAATCAACGAGCTGACCGGTAATTCCATCCTGAACGACTTCTGGAATTCCACCGACGCGAGAAGCGAGCACTGCGGTCTCACATGCCATAGCCTCAAGATTCACGATTCCGAGTGGTTCATAGATTGATGGACAGAGGAAGAGTTCTGCACCGGTGAGAAGCACCTTCATGTGGTCAAGGCTGCGACGCTCTTGAATCCACCAAATATTTGCGCGCTCTTTCTGAAGACCCTCGATGAGCTCTTGGATTTCGCGGCCGATACCTGGTTCATCAGCGTGTCCTGCGGCGAGCACGAGACCAACATCAGGATTTACCTCATGCCATGCGCGAAGTAAATGGGCCAAGCCCTTCTGACGGGTGATTCGCCCGATGAACATTGCGTAGCGGCCGGTGATTCCGTAGTGGTTCGCGATTGCAGGATCTGTAGTTGGAGTGAAAGCCTCTGTATCAACACCATTGAGAATGACATGGACCTTTTCAGGATCGAGATTGGGGTAAGCCTTGAGAACATCGGTTCGCATTCCATTGCTCACTGCAATGATCGCATCAGCGTTCTCGTAGGCGTTCTTCTCGGCCCACGAGGAGATCGCATATCCGCCGCCAAGTTGCTCGGCCTTCCATGGGCGATCTGGTTCGAGTGAATGCGCTGTGATCACATGAGGGACACTGTGAAGGAGGCCGCCAAGGTGACCGCCCATATTTGCGTACCAGGTATGTGAATGGAGGAGATCGACCCCATCGACCACCTGAGCAATCTCGATATCGGTGATCAGTGCGGCGAGAGCTGGATTGAGAGCCGCAAAGGTCTCAGGAAGTGGATGGTTGGTTGCATCTTGTGGCGCGGCATCGCCGTTGTTGCCAAAGGTATGCACATCGACATCAATCTTGGATCGGAGTGCTTGAGTAAGTTGAAGGGCATGAACACCTGCGCCGCCATAGATATGAGGTGGCCACTCTTTGGTGATCAAGCCAATCTTCACAATGCACCTTCCTGAACGTAGGCGCTAAGGGTATCGTTAAGCCATGAGCAGACGCGAAGTCCCCCTAGGAATCGTGCTCGCCGGTGGTGAGGGCAAGCGGTTAATGCCTCTTACTGCAGATCGCGCAAAGCCAGCAGTTCCATTTGGCGGGGCTTACCGTCTCGTAGATTTTGTTCTCTCGAACTTAGTGAATGCCGATCTGCGCAAGATTGCGGTTCTGACTCAATATAAATCTCACTCACTTGACCGACACATCACCACCACCTGGCGGATGTCGACCTTGCTTGGAAATTACATCACTCCAGTTCCAGCGCAACAACGCCTCGGTCCACGTTGGTACACCGGATCAGCTGATGCAATCCTGCAAAACTTTAATCTGATTCACGATGAAGATCCTCGTCATATCCTCGTCTTCGGTGCGGACCACGTCTATCGCATGGACCCAGAGCAGATGTTTGACTTCCATCTAGAAACTGGCGCAGGCGTTACTGTCGCAGCGATTCGCGTAAAGCGATCCGAAGCGTCAGAGTTCGGTTGCATTGAGTTGGCCGATGATGGAATTACGATCAAGGCCTTCCACGAGAAGCCAGTGAATCCTCCGGCGATGCCGGGAAATCCGGATTACACCTTGGTCTCGATGGGTAACTACATCTTTAAGCGTGATGTCATGGAAGAGGCGCTCCTTGCAGATGCCGATGATCTTGCCAGCCGTCATGATTTAGGTGGCAACATCATTCCGATGTTGACTGCACAAGGTCGCGCCTTTGCATACGACTTCGCACATAATCATGTTCCGGGGGAGACCGAACGCGATAAGGGATATTGGCGCGATGTAGGTAGCATCGATGCTTACTACGACGCACATATGGACCTGGTCTCGATCCATCCGATCTTTAATCTCTACAACCGCGAATGGCCGCTGCTTACCAATCCGCCATCATTGCCACCTGCAAAATTCTCCGAGAATGGCTCTGCGGTCGACTCGATCGTAGGTGCTGGATCCATCATTGCTGGTGGACGAATGGAACGAAGCGTTGCCTCCTTTGATGTCCATGTGGGAGATCATGCAATCGTTCAAGGCGCAGTTTTAATGCCATCTGTTCGAGTTGGTAAGGGCGCAATCGTTCGCAATGCGATTCTCGATAAGAACGTCGTCATCGAACCCGGCGCACAAATCGGCGTCGATCTTGATCGTGACCGTGAACGCTACACAATCTCGCCAAGTGGAATCGTTGTCGTCGGAAAAGGCGAAATCGTTACCAGGTAGTTGTTCGATCCTTTAGCTGGAGATATCGCTCAAGAACTTCTGGTGTTGGCTGTGCGCTCACACTCTTCACTTCGCCTAAATCCCAATGTGGTGCACTTTCACTGCCGAGTAAGGCCCATGCCGCTTGCCTTGCTGCGCCATTTGCAACATATTCACCTGCCGGTGGAATAAGCACTTCTCGCCCAAAGAGCGCTGCTGCAATCTCACCGATCGCTGGGTTCTTTGCTGCGCCACCGATCAAGAGGATGCGATTTACAGCGACACCCCGTTGCGTGAGTGAGTTGGTCGCATCAACTAATCCGCAGAGCATTCCTTCAATATAAGCGCGAGCAATATCGTTCCGGTTGGAATTCTCGAGCGTAATGCCAGTTAAAGTGCCGGTGGCATCTGGTCGGTTTGGTGTGCGTTCGCCTTCAAAGTAAGGAAGCAGAGTAAGCCCATGTGCACCTGCTGGCGCAGCAAGCGCTAGTTCACCGAGTTCATCATGAGTGCAACCAAGAATCTGGGTTGCTGCATCTAAAATTCTGGCGGCGTTCAGTGTGCAGACGAGCGGAAGGAAGCGACCAGTGACGTCGGCGAATCCTGCAACCTCACCACTTCCATCATGGGTGGATGTATCAGAGACTGCAAAGGCAGTGCCACTTGTTCCGAGTGAGACGATGACATCACCGGGTTCGGCTTGGAGTCCAAAAGCTGCGCCAGCGTTATCGCCTGCACCGGCTCCGATTTTTGCACCGCCTGGAGTTGCAGCCCCCCAAGCGTTACTTGAAATGATTTTCGGCAAGATGACATTGGCATCCGACCGCAACATCGCTGCAAATAGCCCGCGGTCATACTCAGATGTCACTGAATTGAAATATCCGGTACCCGAGGCATCGCTGCGATCTGTGAAGATATCTGATAACTCTTTGCTGCCACTTAACTTCCATGAGAGCCAATCATGGGGAAGGCAGATCGCTGCAATCTTTGCGGCGTTCTCTGGCTCGGCATCTGCCAACCAGCGAACTTTGCTACCGGTGAAGGATGCGACGAGAGCCGAGCCTGTGCGCGTCGCAATATCTGGAAATTCATTATTAATGGCTGTGGCAGCTTCTGCTGATCGCGTGTCATTCCAAAGCAATGCGGGACGAATGACGCCACCTCTTTGGTCGAGAGCAACCATCCCGTGCTGTTGTCCACCAATCGAGATAGCGGCTACATCATCGAGGCCGCCGGCAGCGGCGATCGCCTCCTGGAGTGCGGCCCACCACGAATCGGGGTGAACTTCGGTCCCGGTGGGGTGAGCTGCGCGACCTTCTCGAACGAGGCTTCCGCTCTCTGCATCCCGAATGACAACTTTGACAGATTGAGTCGAACTATCGACACCGGCGACTAATGGCATGGGGCAAGGGTAGACTTATTTCGTCAACGTTGACCATCTTGCTCGTATCTGAGCAAACACATTCTGACCTTATTTGGAGATTTTCATGCGTATTGGTGTTCTTACTGGTGGCGGAGACTGCCCAGGACTTAATGGCGTAATTCGCGCGGCAGTGACCAAAGGCGTTAAAGAGTACGGCTATGACTTCGTCGGATTCCGTGATGGCTGGAAGGGTCCACTCGAGGGCCTCACTATGGAGCTCAACCTTGAGACCGTCCGCGATATCTTGCCAAAGGGTGGAACCATCCTCGGTTCATCGCGCACCAACCCATTTAAGATCGATGGTGGCGTAGAGAAGATTAAAGAGAACCTTACAAAGTATGGCATCGATGCACTTATCGCAATCGGCGGAGAAGATACCCTCGGTGTCGCAACCAAGCTCGATGCACTTGGCGTGAAGGTCATTGGCGTTCCAAAGACAATTGATAACGATCTCAATAACACCGATTACACCTTCGGATTTGATACCGCTGTAAATATCTCCGTTGAAGCGATTGACCGCCTCCATACGACTGCAGAGTCACACCATCGTCCGATCGTGGTTGAGGTAATGGGTCGACATGCTGGCTGGATTGCGCTCCACTCAGGTATCGCCAGTAGTGGCGCAGCAGTTCTCATTCCAGAAGTGAAGTTCTCAGTCGAGAAGGTCTGCGAATATGTTCACTCCTCCTTCAAGGCGAACCGCGCTCCCATCATTGTTATTGCAGAAGGTGCGATTCCTCAAGATGGCGATATGGTCATTAAGGATCAGAGCCTCGATGCATTCGGTCACGTGAAGTTGTCGGGTATCGGCGATTGGCTCGCAGCTGAAATTACAGAGCGCACAAAGTATGAGACTCGTTGCACCGTTCTGGGTCACATCCAACGTGGTGGTACACCAACTGCCTTTGACCGCGTCCTCTCAACTCGCTTTGGCCTGCAGGCGATCACTGCGATCCACGAGGGTGATTTCGGCAAGATGATGGCTCTTCATGGCACAGATATTGCTCGAGTCCCACTCGCATCAGCGACTAATGAGTTGAAGCTCGTTCAACCTGCGCTCTACGCAGAAGCCGAGGTCTTCTTCGGATAATTGCCCGGCGCGAGCCGAGCAAAGTTCCGTACGATTAGATCATGACGACATTAGATAACCTCTTCACCCCTGGGCTAGTTGCTGCTCAGCAACCACAATGGCCTGGGGGAGTAGAGGGCGATGCCGTAAAGGCAGCGGTTGCAACTCTTTCGAAGCTGCCACCACTTGTCTTCGCAGGAGAATGCGACAATCTCAAGGCTCGAATCGCTGCCGCTCAAGAGGGCAAGGCATTCTGGTTACAAGGTGGAGATTGCGCCGAGACATTTGTTGCGGCTACCGCTGATTCGATTCGCAATCGCATCAAGACGATCTTGCAGATGGCTGCCGTTCTTCAGTACTTCGCAAGTCTGCCAGTCATCAAAGTGGGTCGCATGGCCGGTCAGTTCGCAAAGCCACGAAGCAATAACGACGAGACGCGCGATGGGGTCACACTTCCTGCTTATCGAGGCGATGCGGTCAACGATCTTGAATTCACACTCGAAGCACGTACGCCAAACCCCGAGCGCCTGGTTCAGGTCTACAACACTTCATCTGCAACGCTCAATCTTGTTCGAGCATTTACTCAGGGAGGCTTCGCAGATCTTCGTCAGGTTCATACCTGGAATAAGGGCTTCGCAAATGATCCACGCTTTGGTGCTCGTTATGAAGAGATGGCCAATGAGATTAGTCGCGCCCTTGCTTTCATGGAATCTGCTGGCGTTGATCCAGAGTCATTCAAATCTGTAGATTTCTATTCAAGTCATGAAGCGTTGATTCTCGAATATGAGCGCCCATTAACTCGCATCGACTCTCGCACCAACCTTCCTTACGATGTCTCAGCACATTTCTTGTGGATTGGTGAGCGCACTCGTCAGATGGATGGCGCGCATATGGACTTCGCATCAAAGATTCAAAATCCAATCGGCATCAAGCTCGGACCTAAGACGACTCCAGAAGATGCCCTTGCGATGATTGCAAAACTCAATCCAACGAATGAACCTGGTCGACTTACCTTCATCACTCGTATGGGCGCAGGCCAGATTCGCGAGAAGCTGCCACCACTCTTGAAGGCGGTAACGGACTCTGGCGCAAAGGTCTTGTGGGTCTGCGATCCAATGCACGGAAATACCTTTGAAACCTCGACTGGCTATAAGACTCGTCGTTTCGATGATGTCATGGACGAAGTCCGAGGCTTCTTTGAATCGCATAAGGCGATCGGTACCCATCCAGGTGGGGTTCATATCGAACTCACTGGTGATGATGTCACCGAATGTCTAGGCGGCGGAGAGCAGATCTCCGAGGCAGATTTGGCCGATCGTTATGAATCAGCCTGCGACCCTCGCCTGAACCATACGCAATCACTCGAGCTCGCCTTCTTGGTAGCCGAGATGCTCCGCGATCGCTAGGCCCTACCCCTCTCTATCTCTTCAGGTCTAAAGTATTGCCGTGCTCGCTCAATCAACTATGAAGACCCCCGCTGGGACGCTCTATCTAATCTCTAGGGAGCATGTTCTCTTGGCCGCGGGCTTTAGGAACTTCGCCTCACTGCACGAGCGGATGGATGACACAGAGTTTTCGCTCGGGCTAACGGACGTCAAGAAGATTCCGGTCATTACGGATTTGATTACCGATTACTTTGATGGCGATCTCAATGCGATCAATGGCATCACCGTCCGCCAACCAGGCTCGGAGTTCTTACAGAGCGTTTGGAAGTCACTTCGAAAAGTTCCTGCTGGCAAGACGTGGAGTTACGCAGACCTTGCAAAGAAGATCGGATCTCCGGCTGCGGTTCGTGCCGTTGGAACAGCATGCGGAAGAAATCTCGTTGCACCAATTATTCCGTGCCATCGTATTGTGAAGAGCGATGGTGCGATTGGAAATTACGGCTATGGCGTTGAGACGAAAGAGTTCTTGTTACGCCACGAGGGAGCGCTTGAGTAAATCAGGTAGGACCTTCAATACTTGTTCAAGCTGGACATCATCAAAATCCATATGAGTGACGAGTCTTAACAGCTTTGACCCCATCGCCCCGGCGAGAATGCCATGCTCGGCTAACTCCGCAACGAGGTCACCTGCGCTCTTTGATCCCTTGCTCACATCGATCGCAACAATATTTGTATGTGTGAAGGTTGGGTCAATCAAGATCGAAGATACTTCAGCACAGGCGGTTGCAAGAACTTTTGCACGACGATGATCTTCAGATAAGCGCTCAATGTTGTGAGTGAGCGCGTAGTCGACTGCCGCGGCCAGGATGCCGATCTGTCGCATGCCAGCGCCATAGCGCTTGCGCCAGCGCTGTGCCTCGACGATTCGATCTTTGGTACTGAGCATCATCGAACCAACTGGTGCGCCAAGGCCCTTCGAGAAGCAGACACTGACAGTATCGAAATGCGATGCAAACTCTGCAAAGGAGGTGCCGGAAGCGATGTGGGCATTCCAAATACGAGCGCCATCTAGGTGCATGGTCAATCCCATCTTCTGGGATTCGATGCGAAGCTTGGCAATTTCGTTGATCGGCTGAACTGTGCCGCCGCCAAAGTTGTGCGTGTTCTCTACTGCGATGGCAGTAGTGGAGACCAAGTAAGCACCAGCGTTTGGCGATGCAATCTCTAGTGGGGCAGAGGCGTCGAGAATTCCGTGAGGAGACGGCCAGGTTCGCGTGGTGATTCCACTGAAGACTGCACCGGCGCCAAGTTCGGCACGAACAATATGTGATTGTGTTTCCGTAAGGAGTTCTTCTCCTGGCTTTACCAAGGTACGGATCGCTAATTGATTGCTAAGAGATCCAGTTGGAGTGAAGAGCCCTGCCTCTTTTCCGAAGAGCCGAGCAACTCGCTCTTGTAGCGCATTGACGGTTGGATCATCACCATAGACATCATCGCCGACAGGTGCAGCAGCGATCGCTTCACGCATTCCAGTAGAAGGCCTGGTTACTGTGTCAGAGCGTAGATCAATCATGCCGCAACCTCCGTCGCTGGTTCTTCTGATCGAATGATAACTACCAACGCAACAATGACCAATGAGCCACCGATGAGCGTCCGCAAGCCTAGATGTTCATGGCCGAAGATCACGCCAAAGAGTGCAGCAAAGATGTATTCCATGGTGAGCAGAATGCCAATTGCGGTTGGCGCCATAAAGGATTGGGTCCAGGTCTGAATGAGGAATGCGAAGGCGCTGGCAAATACTGCAGTGAAGAGAATCGCCTTCCAAACGCCGGCATCATGGGGCGCTTCGGTCTTCGTTGTGAGACTTGCAATGAAGCTGATGGCGCTCACTGACGCCATCTGAACCACTGTGAGTGCGTAGGTATCCATACCTGAACTCCACTCACCTAGCGCGATGATGTGGCCAGCGAAGAGAAGTGCGCTTACAAGGACGAGTGATTCACCGATGCCGAGGGAGAAACCTTTAAAGGAGAGCATCGCCAAACCTGCAAAGGCGAGAGCGGTTGCCGCCCATTGAACACGGGAGACCTGCTTCTTGAAGAGCCCAGCAGCTAAGAGCGGAGTGAAGACCGCGTAGAGCCCAGTGATAAAACCTGTCTTTGCGACAGTCGTCTGGGTCAGCCCGAAGGTCTGAAAGATATAGCCACTGCCCAAAAGCGAGCCCACGACAACGCCTTTAAGTAGGAACTTCTTATTGAAATGCTTAAGAGTCTTAGGTCGCATAGCGATTAAGAGAAGCGTCGCAATCATAAAGCGCCAGCCTAAGAAGGAGTTCACATCCATTCGAACGAGCGCATCTTTCATCACCACAAATGATCCACCCCAGATGGCTGTCACCATTAAGACGAGTGAGGTAATCAAATATTTATTGCGACCACCAGTCATGCAATCTTCGCTCGCATCTTCTTGAGGAGCGCGATCTCACTGCCATGCTCAGGCTCCATGCCAGGTGTCTCCAAAATCAATGGTGCATTCGCTACCGCAGGGTGAGCAAGGAGCTCGGCAAATGGCTTCTCACCGATCTCACCCTTGCCGATATTTTGATGTCGATCCTTAAGTGCGCCACAGACATCCATGGAGTCATTGGCATGGATTAATTGAATTCTCTCAATGCCGACGATTTCAACGAGGAGATCTAGCGTCTTCGTCATTCCACCCTTTGTTGCGATGTCATGGCCCGCGGCAAAGACGTGGCAGGTATCAAGACATACGCCAACCTTGGGGTGCCATTCAAGTGCATCGAAGTACTTTGTTAGATCATCAAGTTTCTTCACCAAGGATTGTCCTTGACCAGCAGTTGGTTCAAGAAGGAGCCACGGATCCTCATCGGTCAGAGCGTTCAGGACCGGCATCATGCCTTCATGAATCTGCTTCCATGCAGTTGGCACGTGCTTCTCATCAACGGCAGATCCAGTATGTATCACGACGCCCTTTGAGCCGATCTGTCGACCGCGTGCAAGCGAGTAGGCAGTGGAAGCTAACGAGTTCTCATAGGTCCCGACAGTGGGAGATCCCAGGTTGATGAGAAAGGGAGCGTGGACATAACTTTCGATATCGAACTCGAGGCACTTCTCAATGAAGGCAGCATCGGCATCAGGGTTTGGATCGGGCATCGCCCAGCCGCGAGGATTTGAGGCGAAGACTTGGATCGCTTCAGCTTTAGTCTCGAGGGCGTACTCGATAGAGCGCTTTGCCATCCCTCCAGATGTAGGTGTGTGAGCGCCAATACGAGGTCGAGTAGCCATTACGCCACCCTATCTGAAGTCAGCCGAGGGTGATGGTTACGGTCGAGCCGCGCTTTACCTTGCTGCCAACTTTTGGCGAAATATTGGTGACGTGCTTAATCTTCTTATTTCCGATCTTGCGAACCTTGACCTGCAACTGCAGATTCTCGAGCGCACGTGTCGCGGCAACCTGGGTGAGGCTGTAGAGATTTGGAATGAAGACGGTGCCCGAACCTTGCGAGACCACGATGGCAACTGACGAACCAACTGGAATTGGGGCTCCGCCCGCAGGGGTTTGCTTGATGACGTTTCCAGCAGGGACGCTCTCACTAAATCCAAATGTTGACCTCACCTTAAAGCCGGCCGAAGTAAGTTCATTCGCTGCTTGATCACCGCTCTGTCCAACATACGAAACGAGCTGAACGGTCTGCACGCCTTTACTTATCAGAATGTTTACCAATGAATTCCGCTTCACGGCAGTGCCAGCCACAGGATCGCCATCAATCACCATGCCATCGGCAATCGTAGAGCTGTAGCCCTGAGTAGTTGTTCCAAATTTAAGGCCAGCATTTGCCAGCGCTGCTGCAGCTGCATCTGGCGTCATACCTGCAATCGCCGGCACATTGATTCGTTCTGGACCTTTAGAGATAACAACCTGAACTACTCCACCCTTACTCAGATGGCCACCACCACCAGGGTTTGAGGTAATAACTCTGCCTGCAGGAACATCTTCACTATAAGACTTGCTTGTCACTAATAGTTTGATGCCGATGGGGTTGAGGGAGTTTCGAGCTTCGGTCACACTGAGACCTACGATCGATGGAATCGAGATCTTAGATCCGATGAGTTGGTACCAAGCACCTCCAAGTACAAGAACGAAGATCAGCGCGAGCGCGATAAAGCGATTACGTACAACTCGCTTTGAGGTCCGTCGTCGTATCTCTGCAGTGGTCTCGTTCTTCTTTGCTTCTGTCACGGTCGGCTCCAAGACTGGGGTTTGAGAGGTGATTGAGGTCAATGTACGAACTCGCTCGATGACGGCATTTCCAATTCTGACTTCGCCTTTAGGGCGACGCGTGTTCTTCTTCGGACGAGATGGTTGAACCGGAATGTCGAGTTCGAGCGTCATCTGGCGCTTGCGCGGGTCGATCTCGATTGCGGCACTTCGCATCTCGGAGAGCAATACGCCAGCATCGCGTTGGCGTTGATCGGGGTTGGGCGATGTCGCCTTCAGGACGAGAGCATCGAGTGCGGGGGCAATTCCAGATTTGATCGTTGAGGGTGCCGGGATTCGTTCGTTGACATGTTTGTAAGCGATTTGGATTGGAGATTCACCCTCGTATGGCTTACGACCAGTGAGGAGTTCAAAGAGAACTACTCCGACAGAATAAATATCGCTTCGGGCATCTGAGATACCGCGTTGAACTTGTTCGGGGGAGAGATAGGAGACGCTGCCAAGAACGACACTTGATTCGACTGTCATAGTGGCGCCGAGTTGTTCGCCTCGGGCGAGGCCAAAGTCGGCAAGTTTGATCCGGCCATCTTTAGAGATCAGAATATTTTCAGGCTTGATATCTCGATGCACTATTCCGCGCTTATGAGCTTCGGCAAGGGCGCTCACGATGGGAATCATGTAGCGCAGGAGATCTTCACTCGATAGTGGTCCACCCTCATGGAGCAATTCACGCAATGTGAAGCCATCGATATATTCCATGACGATAAATACCGCAGGACTCCCGCCCTCGTTCCAACCCTGATCTTGAATCGCAACGATATTGGGATGTGAAAGTGCGGCAGCAGCCTTCGCCTCGCGGATGAAGCGATTGACGAACTCTTCATCATTCGCCAAATGAGGATGCATGATTTTAACTGCGACTTGACGATCAAGGCGGGTATCTATTCCGACATAGATGGAGGCCATGCCACCGGCAGCGATGAGCTGCTCGAGCTGATATCGCCCATCAATAAGTTCGCCGGTTAGATCAGACACAGCCAAAGTTTAAGGATCAGCCTCTTTGAAGTGAGGTTATGGCGCGCTCTTTACTCGGTAATCCGCAGCACTCTCGGTCTTTTCTAAGAGAAAGTGCGCAGCTTCTTGTGATTGCCAACTCTTTAGGAGTTCGGAGAGTTCAACGCCATCACGAGCGATCGCCCGAGAAAGTGCGATCTCCGATGGGCAATCAAGCCAGAGTGAGATATCGGCAAACTCCCTCACCGCACTCTGCCCGCTTCCGACGCCCTCAAGGATCAAGGTCTCGGGAGTGGAGATAGTGAGCGGCTCGCCAAAGGCGGCTTGCTCCCAGTTGTACTGCGGTACGGTGATCTGAGAACTTTCATTCGCCTCTTTAATGATGGCGAGTATGCGATCTCGTAGTGAATGGCTGAGCGCATTCTTCCAGCCGTCATACAAGTCATCCATATGGATGGTGTAGACCTTCTCGCCGGCAGTGATCAGGAACGATTCGATGAGTGAGGCGAGTGTTGTCTTGCCCGATCCAGATGGGCCATCAATCGTTACAAGGAACATGAGCTAGATCGCTTGTACGTTCTTCTTCGACTCGCGATTCCATCGAATCCAACCGGCCACGGCAAGGCCGACGAAGATGAGATAAAGGAGTGAGGTCAGATACTGCCCACCATGCCAGAACTGGTAGGTGTATACGCCATCAACAACGAACCATAATGGCCAGGTCTCAAACTTCTCTTTCACCATAAGGATTTGCGCAATACAGCTTCCGACAAAACCGAAGGAGTCAGTCAGAGTTGCAGCTGCACCAAGATGAATGAGGAGTGGATTGAGCGCGATCCAGCTAATGGCAAAACCGGCGAGCCAGTAAGCGTTGAGGCGGCGGGATAGCTTTGCAGGAGTTGCACCTTTTGCGCCCCAACCGAACCAACCCCAGAAGCCACCAGCGATGAAGATAAATTGCAGAAAGCCACTCGCATAATATTTCTCTTCAAAGAAGAGAATGGCGTAGAGCAAGCTGCTGACGTTCCACCATGGCCAGGTCGAACGTGGTCCAAGGACGCCGAGCCCTACTCCCACAACAGAGGTGATGAAGGCGAAGAATTCTAAGTAGCTGAGGTGGTAATCCCAGGCAGTGAAGAAGGTGGTCATGAGGATGGAATTAATGGAATGCACGATCTAACCCCTTTCCAATTCGCATTACCGAACTGGTCATACGGTCGACTTGAATCTCAAGTCCTCTCAGCCATTAAGCGGCTCCCGTTAATAGAAGGTTACCATTACCTCTATGGGTAAGTGGGGTTATGTAGGAATGCTCGCCTTCACAGTCGCGGGCTCCTTCTGGCTTGAGATTGTCTTCAAGGTCCAAGTATTAAAGCGGATCACACGAGCACTGCAGGCAATTACGCCGATCGCACTTCTCTTTCTCATCTGGGATGCCTTGGCAATCAAGCATGGTGATTGGTTCTTCGACTCCAAACAAATCTTGGGCATCTTTGGGCCGTTTTGCATTCCACTCGAAGAGTATTTCTTCTTCCTCGTGGTGCCACTCGCTGCGATTATGACGATTGAAGCTGTTCGCCGAGTAAAGGGCGGTAAGGCTGGTTGGCTCATAGGTGATGAAGAATGAGTTACACCTTTACGGCGATTGCATTTGTTGCAGCAAGTATCTTCTTCGATCTGAAGATCACAAAGATTGGCCTACTCAGAAGAAGAGCCTTTTGGACTTCCTACGCGATTATCGTGCCCTTTCAATTGCTCACAAACTGGTGGCTGACATCGCGCAATATTGTGATGTATCGAAGTGGCGCCATTATCGGAGTAAGAATTGCAGCGGCCCCACTTGAGGATCTTCTCTTTGGTTTTGCGCTCATCCTTGGTGTGCTCTCACTTTGGGTGAGGCTCGGCAAGCGCTCTTAACTCTTAGCGGGCTGCAATAGCGCGAGCGTAAGCCGGAAGAGCCACTTTCAGACGACGTAACTTTGATGTTGTCGCGCGCTCAGTAAAGATTTGATAATCAATCTTCTCGACTTCATCGACGATTCCGCAGTAGAGCTCACTGGCTGCTTCGATGCAAGGTCGGCTCGTTGGATCGAGGTAATGAATGCCTTCATTAGCTTCGCGTTGCAAACGCCGTACTCGCTCAATCTGCTCTTTCAGCGCGCTTCGAATCTGAGGTGTCACGACTCGGTCATTGAGCATCTCGTAGGTCACGCCATGAGCATTCAACTCTTCGATAGGGAGATAGATCCGACCGCGCTCAAGATCTTCTGAGACGTCGCGGATAAAGTTAGCTAACTGGAATGCAGTCCCAAGTTTCTCGGCGAGTGGGTAAGCATCAGGGGAGAGAGCGCCAAGGATCGGAACCATCTGAAGTCCGATCACACTCGCACTGCCGTAGACATATTCCATGAGGTCGTTGTAACTCTGGTACTCAGAGACGGTGAGATCCATCGTCATCGAATGCAAGAAGGCCTCGAAGTGTGCGATCGGGATTTCAAAACGGTTCACCGTATCCGCGAGCGCCATACCAATGGCATCTCGACTCTCGCCTTTGCGCAGGTCGGCGAGAACGCCTTCACCCCAGCTCTTAAGGGCATCGGCCTTCTCTTCGAGTGTAAGAGTTGATTCAAGATCATCGACGATCTCATCGGCATAACGAGCGAAGCCATAGAGGGCGTGGACAAAGGGGCGCTTCGACTTTGGAAGTAAGAGCGTTGCTAAATAGTAAGTCTTGCCATGGAGTGAGTTGAGGCGCTTGCACTCGGCATAGGAAGCGCGAAGGTCAGCACCCTCGATTCCGGCGGCATCTAACTCGTTCATTCTGGCGAGTGTAGCGATAGTACGGCGGATTCACGCTTAACCCTCAACCCCTTCTTAAGAGTGGCATGCTCTACAAATCCCCAGCCGTCTTATACGGTTTACCCATTCCCCGGTCGGTGAGCCGTCATTTCACACGAGGTCGCAAACCCCCTCGTTAAAAAATTAGGAAGGTCCCTCATGCTTGAAACGTTCTTCAAGATCTCTGAGCGCGGCTCTACGGTAGCTCGTGAAATTCGTGGCGGTTTCGTCACCTTCTTCACTATGGCTTATATCGTCGCGTTAAATCCACTTATTCTCGGTGGCGCCAAAGACTCAACTGGTCATTACCTCGGTGGTGGAACCACTGGCGCTAACTTCGCAGCAATCGCTGCAATGACCGCCTTGATGGCTGGTCTCCTCACCCTCCTTATGGGTGCACTCGCTAACTTCCCGTTAGCTCTCGCAACCGGACTTGGCCTCAACACCTTTGTGGCAGTCGGTATTGCTTCGCGAATGACATGGGCAGATGCAATGGGCCTCATCGTCGTCGAGGGAATCATCATTACTGTTCTCGTTCTCACCGGATTCCGCACCGCGGTCTTCCGTGCAGTTCCACAACAGCTCAAGATCGCCATCTCAGTCGGTATCGGACTCTTCATCACTTTGATCGGTCTCGTTGATTCTGGCTTTGTTCGTCGCACCGGCCAAGGACCAGTTCCTGTAACACTCGGCGATAACGGAAACCTCGTCGGCTGGCCAATCATCGTCTTCGCATTCGGACTCATCTTGATGATCGTTCTTATGGTCCGCAAGGTCAAGGGTGCAATTTTGATTGGAATTGTCTCTTCAACAGTTCTCTCTATCATCGTGGAGAAGGCCTTTAAGATCGGCGAAAATTATCTTCCTGCCGGTGTAGTCAAGGGCGTATTCGGCGGCAAGATGCCAGCTGATTACAAGGGCTTTGTCATTCCATCAGGTGATTACATCAATCCAAAGGGCTGGGGACTTAACGTTCCTACCGTCCCTCACAACATTGTCGCTAAGCCAGATTTCAGCCTCTTTGGTCACTTCAGCCTCTTCGGTGGATTCCATGTAGCGGGTGTATCGATCGTGGCAGCAGTGCTCATTGTCTTCACACTTCTTCTCTCTGACTTCTTCGACACCGTCGGAACCGTCACAGCGATCGGTACTGAAGCTGGCTTGATCGATGCTGAGGGCAATATTCCAAATAACAACAAGATCCTCTTTGTTGACTCAATCGCAGCTGCTGCGGGCGGCGTAGGAAGCATCTCATCTAACACTTCTTACATCGAATCAGCTTCAGGTGTCGGAGAAGGTGCTCGCACCGGACTCGCCTCTGTAGTGACAGGTGCACTCTTCCTGCTCACCACATTCCTTGCTCCTCTTGTTAAGGTCATTCCTTACGAGGCTGCAACACCTGCGCTCGTCATCGTTGGTTTCTTGATGATGTCTCAGATCAAGGAAGTTGAATGGTCTGATTACGGCATTGGAATTCCAGCATTCTTGAGCATCATCCTCATGCCATTCACTTACAACATTTCAGTAGGTATTGGCGCAGGATTCTTGTCTCACGTCCTAGTCCGAGTAGTCCAGGGTCGCGCGAAGGAAGTTCACGCACTTCTCTACGTAGTATCAGGACTCTTTGTGATCTACTTCTTGCAGTCTCCAATTAACCTTTGGATCAGCAAGTAATTTCAACACTCTAATGTGGCTGGGCCCTAGGGGAAACTCTGGGGCCCTGCACCATTTCTAGGTTTACAGGAGAGCCATGAAGAAGCAGCAAATAAAAGATCTCATCCGTGATGTTCCCAACTTCCCATCTGAGGGAATTCTCTTTAAGGACATCACACCACTTCTTCGTGAAGGAGATGCCTTTGCTGCTGCGGTGCAAGCATTCGCAGATGTGAGTGCCACCTACGATGTAGTCGCAGGAGTTGAAGCTCGCGGCTTTATCTTTGCAAGCGCAGTTGCCCAGCTCGCCGGCAAGGGATTCGTTCCTATTCGCAAGAGCGGAAAGTTGCCATATGAGGCCTACTCACATAGTTATGCTCTTGAATATGGCGAAGCAACGCTTCAGATTCATATCGATGCCTTTAAGCCGAATGAGCGAGTCCTCTTAATCGACGATGTTCTTGCTACCGGCGGAACGCTCGGTGCGGCAGCAGAGTTAATTCAACAATGTGGAGCGATCGTCGATAGCGTCGCTGTTCTCATGGAGATCGAAGGCTTAGGCGGACGTGAAAAATTCTTAGCTTCAGGAATTAACGTTCCTATTACCGTCTTAATCTAAGACGAGTTACTTGACGCTTCCGACGATACGTTCGGCGGCAAGGCGGCCCGAGATCAAGACCATCGGAACGCCAACACCTGGCTGAGTGCCAGAGCCAGCGAAGACCACATTCTCAAAGCCAGCAGCGATATTGCGTGGACGGAATGGGCCGGTCTGCATGAAGGTATGAGCGCTAGCAAATGGCGCGCCAGCTTCCATTCCCATCTGCTGCCAATCAAGTGGGGTAGTCATATGTTCGACCTCAATCGAATCGCCGAAGCCGTCGTAGCCACGCTCTTCCAAGGTGCGGATCATCTGATCGCGATAGGAAGGTCCGAGCTTCTTCCAATCGATATCGGCTGTGAGATTTGGGGTTGGGAAGAGGACGTAATACGAGTTCTTGCCAGCAGGAGCCAGTGATGGATCATCCATACTTGGGACAGTAACGAGCAGGCTTGGGTCAGTCATCAAGGTCTGCTTCTTGATGAGTTCATCAAAGACGCCATCCCATGACTTTCCGAAGTGAATGTTGTGGTGAGCAAGACGGTCATAGGACTTATTTGAACCGATCAGCATGGTCACGCAGGAAGGGGAGTACTTCAGCTTTGCGACTTTACGAGGGGTGCTTCCAAGGAGTTCACGCCAGGCAACAGGAAGATCAGGATTGAGAACTACAACATCACATTCGAAGCGCTCGCCATTCTCAGTGAGGACAGCGGTTGCGCGGCCATTGTGATGCTCAACTGAGGTCACGGTCGTGTTGTAATGGAAGTCGACGCCATGCTTTGCCGCAGCTGCAGCAAGGGCGCGAGGGACAGCATGCATTCCACCCTTAGGGAAGAAGACGCCATTCACTGAATCCATGTAGGCGATCACTGCATAGATAGCAAGGGCCTGTTGTGGGCTAACGCCGGCATACATTGCTTGGAAGGAGTAGACGCGCTGAGTGCGAGGATCCTTTAAGAACTGTTCGACCTTTGGTGCAAGTCTGCGGAAGCCGCCGAGTGCAACGAGTTTCGCAAGATTAGGTGTGAGCAGATTGAGGGGGCTATCGATATTGCGATCGATAAAGTCATTCATCTCGTACTTATAGAGCTTGGTAACGAAATCTACATACTTCGCGTAACCAAGCGCCTCTTTCTCACCAATTACATTTCGGATCTCTTCTTGCATCCGAGCCGTGTCGGCATGAACATCGAGCTGTGAACCATCGTCATAGAAGGCGCGATAGAGCGGAGCGACTGGCATCAACTCGAGCCAATCCTTCATATCTTCACCGACGCAGGCAAAGGCATCTGCGATGAGAGATGGCATCGTTAAGACGGTTGGCCCGGTATCGAAGGCGTAACCATCCTTATTGAGCAGGCCATTTCGACCACCTGGGACGCTCTCGCGTTCAAGGACTGTCACTTTTCTGCCAGCGCCAGCAAGGCGCAGCGCAGTGCTTAATCCGGCAAGTCCTGCTCCGACGATAACGACATGGTCAGTAGGACCCTTGATCTGCTTAGCCATTAGATCCTCACACGTTGCGCTTAGTAGCGATTGTCGCCATTTGATGAAGTAACTCTTGAGCTGTATCCGAAATGAGCGGGTTATCGATGGCGGCACATGCCTCATCGGTGAGCGAGGTAATTAACTCTTCCACGGCCGCTTGAGCACCGGTATCAACGATGATGGCGCGCAGCGTCTCAACTTCAGCAAGTGAGAGATCTGCCTTGCCAAAGAGTTCTTTGATGGTGGCGCGCTGCGCCGAATCGGCACGATCATGCGTCATCGCCATCATGACGGTGCGTTTTCCTTCACGTAGGTCATCACCAGCTGGCTTGCCAGTTTGAGCTTCATCGCCAAATACTCCGAGTAGATCATCGCGAAGTTGGAATGCTTCTCCAAGTGGGAGGCCGTATGCCGAGTAGATCTCGAAGTACTGCGAAGGATCTTTGTGAGCGATCGCTGCACCAAAGTGGAGAGGTCGTTCGATGCTGTACTTGCCAGATTTATAACGCGCCACACGGAGAGAGCGTTCAACGCTCTCACTCGCAAGAGCTTGTTCATGAATATCTAAATATTGCCCAGCCATCAATTCGACCTGCATCTCATCGAAGATCGGGAGGGCAGAGATAATCTGATCGGAAGGAATCTTTGATTCATGCAACATCTTTGCTGCCCAGATCAGGGCGAGGTCTCCAAGCAAGATGGCACTTGCAATGCCGAATTGTGCGCCGGATCCAGAGAAGCCACTCTTGCTATGAATTCCTTCAAAGAGCTTGTGGATTGCAGGTGCGCCGCGACGGGTATCAGATGCATCCATCACATCATCATGGATAAGAGCACAGACGTGAATGAGTTCAACGCTGGAGAGCGCCGAGAAGTGTGCCGGGGTGAGTTCGGCACCTGTTCCTAGATATCCGACAGTTGCAAAGAGTGGGCGAAAACGCTTCCCGCTATCGAGTAAGAAGGCCTTCAAGGCATCTGCGACCGGGACGAGCTCTGGCCCGATCGAGGTGAGATAGTGATTATCAGCCTCAATAAAGTTGGCTAGCGCAGAATTGATCGACTCTCGCAGCGCGGGCAGGCTCAAAGGTTCGCGCGATTCCATGCGGTAAAGGTACCCTGCCTCTCTATGGTTACGCCTGTTGAGACGCCACGACCCACTTTCTCGGTCGAGCTCTTCCCGCCCAAGGATGCTGAGGGGGAGGCGCGCCTATGGCAAGCAGTTGAGGCACTCTCCGTTTTACACCCTGACTTTGTTTCTGTGACTTACGGCGCAGGTGGAAGTACTCGGGACCGGACGATTCGTATCGCCTCAGAGTTCACGGCGAAGACCGGCGTAGCAACAGTCGCACACCTCACCTGTGTAGGTTCAACACGAGATGAACTCGTTGAGATTCTTCATCATTACAAGACTGCCGGGATCACGAGCATTCTTGCTTTGCGTGGCGACCCAAGCGGTGGACCTCGAGCGCCGTGGGTTACCACACCAGGCGGCTTCGATCATGCCGACCAACTCGTTGAACTCGCGATGAGTGAGGGCGGAATCGAAGTCGGTGTCGCAGCATTTCCTGATGGCCATCCTGGTTCGAATGGAGATTTCAACCAAGATATCGAGACGCTGATTCGCAAAGAACAGAGTGGTGCAACTTTTGCAACTACTCAATTCTTCTTTGAGGTTGAAGCTTATGAAAGATTGGTGACTGCACTTAGGGCGCGCGGATCTCAACTTCCGATCATTGCCGGCATCCTGCCGATTACAAATGGCAAGCAGCTCACTCGAATGGCCGAATTATCCGGGACACCAATCCCAGATGATATTGCCCAGCGAGTGACCGAGCTTGGTGATGATGCGGCCGGTGTTCGTGCTTTTGGAATCGAACGTGCCAGCCGACTCAGCGAGGAGCTCCTTGCCCTTGGTGTTCCAGGACTGCATTTCTACACAATGAATACCGCTGCTTCTACGCTGGAAGTTGTTCGCAATATCGGTTTTGATCGTCGTGGCTAATATGACGAAGTCGCAGTTCTTTAGCGAGTGGAGCGCCCTGCATGGGGGAGCGGAAGTTCGCGGCGTTGTTAAAGGTTGGCTTACTCTCTCGTACCTTATTGTGAAGCCACTCCACCTTTTGAAAATTTCGCCTAATGTAATTACGGTGGCCGGGTTAGGTTTGGGAGCAATCACTTGGGCTCAGGCGCAATATGTGAGTGCGATCTTCTTAGTTTTGCTCTCACTGATTGCAGATGGAATTGATGGCTCACTTGCCATCGTCTCGAAGAAGACGACTCTCTGGGGAGCGGCCCTGGATTCAGTAGTAGACCGAGTTGTTGAGTTCTTCTGGGCTCTCACCTTCTACCGCATTGGTGCACCTGTCATCGTCATCGGGTTTGCATGGATCGCAGCCTTAACGCAGGAATATGTCAGAGCTCGTGCTGCTGGACTGGGCTATAGAGAGATCGGCGTTGTGACCGTCTGCGAACGACCAGTTCGAGCGATCATTCTTGCCCTGGCACTCATCAGTTATCAGATCTTTGATCGATCTCTCATAGGAGTAGATATCGCTGCCTGGGCTTGGCTTTGGTTACAGCTACTCTCGTTAGTGGTAGTCCTTCGCGATTCCTACGCCGCCTTGCGCAGCGATAATCGCCTCAGCAACTAATTCACCACTCATGCCAACGAGTGGCAACCCACCACCTGGATGAGCTGATCCACCGACGCAGTAGAGGTTGGTGATATCGCTACGATTCTTCGCGCGAGAAAATGCGGCGCGACTTCCGTTACTTGAGGTTCCGTAGATCGATCCACCAGGTGCATTGACTGCTGCCTCCAGATCAAAAGGTGTTCGATACTCCATGAGATCTAACCGTTCAGAGACTCGCAGACCGAGCGCATCTAGCTTTGCAAGAATCTTCTGCGCATACTTCTCTGGTTCGATCGTCCAGTCGTAACCATTCTTGGGATCATGCGGTGGGGCATTGACTAAGACGAACCACGATTCTTTGCCCTCACCTTTGACCATCGTTGAGTCTTGTGGCGCGCAGATATAAATAGTGGGATCTTCAACCGGACGGTTCTTATCGAAGATATCGATGAACTCGGCTTCGTAATCGTGCGGGAAGAAGACGTTGTGATGGGAGAGCTGTGGGGCTTCGCCCTGAATCTTCGCGTTATCAAGACCAAGCAAGAGTGAGAAGCCAGCGAGAGACCTCGTCGCTTTTTTGAGCTTCTTCCGCTCCTTTTTAGCCTTTGATTCAGAGTGCGAGATCAGAGTATTGAAGGTGAGCTGAGCATCAGCATTAGAGATCACATAGTCAGCTGCTAATTCCCGGCCTGCGACCTGAACACCGGTAGCGATGCCATCACGAGTAATAATCTTCTCGACTGGCGTATTGAGATGAATCTTCACGCCCAACTCTTCACACCTCTTGCCAAGCGCTGTGGCAAGAGTTCCGACTCCACCCTTTACATGCCAGGCGCCAAAGGTGATCTCAACGAAGGCGATAGTGAGTAGAACTGCCGGAGCCTTGCGCGGATCAGATCCGGTGTACGTTGCATAGCGATGAATGATCTTCTTCAAATAAGGATTTGATGTGTACTTCGAGGCGACCTGATCTAAGGATTGCAAAGGCGAGATCTGCTTGAGATCTTTGAGAAAGCCCTGACGGCGAATGAGGGCCGCGATCGAAGGGAGTTCAGATTCAATAAAGGGGCCACGAGCCACATCCCACATCGCTTCGGCCCGCTGCATAATGGTGTGCCACTCATTGCCAGCGCTCTTACCGAGTACTCGATCAAGCTCTTCACAAATTTGAGGTAGGGCGAGATTGGCGAAGTTGAAGGAGGTCCCATCAGCGAAGTGATACGCGAAGGCAGGGTCAACGGGTTGAAGTTCGCTGACAAGTTCTAATCGCTTACCGGTCTTCTTGAAGAGATCGCGATAGACGGCTGGAATCGTCAGTAATGATGGCCCAGTATCGAAGGCGTAATCACCGATCCATTCAGTGCGGCACTTTCCACCAACATGCCCTGCGGCCTCGTAAATCTCAACATCTAGGCCGGCTCGAGCCAATCGCGCAGCAGCAGCCATGCCGCCCATACCGGCGCCGATGATGATGACCTTACGCATTACTCAACTCTAACGAAGGTGGCTATACCGTGCGACCACGCCACTGCAACTGGCCTCGTGATCTACGTCGATAGGACTCAACAATCAGAGCGATCAGCAGAACTCCTGCAACTGGATGCGCGATGGCATTGATGGGGTTCGCTTTCACTCGAAGAGCTGCAAGTAAGTGAGTCAGACTTACGAGCAGTAGTGGAATAACCGCAGCGTTAACGCCGAATGCAAAGAGTGCCATTGGAAGTATCTGGGTTCCTGTAAGAAGTAGGAGAGTGACGGTGGTGCCAAGTGCTCCACCAAAAGCCTTCCAGAGTGACTTGGTATAGCCCGCGATCATCTCGGAGTTTGTCTGGTACATCGTGCACTCAACGACTTCACTTCCTTCGGCGACCCCACCTTTGAAGCCGGCACGGGTCAGAGTTCGCGCAAGGGATAAGTCATCGAGGATCTCACTCTTCACCGATGCGTGCCCAGAGATCTCTTGGTAAGCACTTCGCTTCACGATAAAGAACTGGCCATTCGCTATGACCATGGATTCTTGCCGTCCGCGCTCAGCGATGCGTAGCGGAACGGATGCGAGCCACGACCATTGAAGAAGCGGTTGAACCAATTTCATCATTATGGTGCGGCCGTGTTCACGTGGGTAAGGTGAGATGAAATCCCAGCCTAGTGACTCCATCAGAGATATCGCCGAGGAGATCGCCGAAGGCTTGACTCGAACATCGGCATCGAGAAAGACGAGGATCTCGCCACGTGAGCGATCGGCAAGTTGCTGACATGCATACGTCTTGCCAAGCCAACCGGCAGGAAGCGAACTTCCCTCCACAATGGTCGCCTTATTCGTGAATCTCTCAAGGATTCCAGCAGTGCCATCTGTGGAACCATCATTGAGAATGTTGAATTCAGAATCGCCCAACCCAGTAGATGCGAGCAGGGTCTCCATCAAGGCACGAGCATTTGCTTCTTCGTTGCGCATCGGAACCAGCACGCTAACGCTCTTCTTAATGGTGCAAGAGCGATCTCTGACGACTCTGATCGTAAAGAAGTTGATGATCGAGATGGCGAAAGAGGTGGCAGCGAGTATTGAGATGAGAAGAAGGAGAGTCTGCATAGGTAATTAAAAGGTGTCAGGACGGCCAAAGCGAAGTTCAAAGAAGTACGGGGCGAGCGTGATTCCAAAAGCCAGGCCACCTACGAGTGCGACTCCTGAGCGATGGAAGAAGAAGAGATTTCCTACAATTCCCGAGAAGAGCAGCCAGCCCAAGAAGATATTGGGAATCAGCAACGAAGCTCCATGCTTGCGACGATCTTTGGGCAAGGCCCAGTGAAGCAAGGCGATTAAGCCCATTCCCGTTAATAACCAACCTGCACTATTTGATAGTGGAATCTCGGGTTCAAAGGGCGTTGCAGCGCCTGTGAATTTCCACGTCCAACGATGCGCACTCACCATCTGCGGATCAAGGAATAAGTCCCAAGCCATCAATCCAAAGCCACCGTAGAGAAAAACCCAGCCCTTACCAACTCGCCGAGCAACAATAAGGATTGGATAACTGATCATGATCCAAGCAAAGGGAACGACGATCGGCACTCCGGCGAATGCAAAGCCAAGGGAGTGGTCGTACTTATATGACCCAAATGGCCAACCAGATTTACTTCCGATGATCTCAATCGTTAGCGCATAAATGAATGTGATGAAGAGATGCGAGAGCGCAAAGCGGGCGCCGAAGGCGAAGTGTGAATGCAAGAGCATCGTGATCGCGCCTGTGTACACAGTAAGTATTGTTACCGCTGTTAAGACCGAGCCGTGCACCAAGGGATAAGACATCTGCAGTGCGATCGAAAGCAGCAGGAGCACTCCGAGTGTGATCGCCCAAGAGCCAGAGAGCATTCGGCGACTTCTCGCACGAGGTCGGTACTGGCGGATGGACATGTGGTAATTCTGCCTTACTCGGGGAGTGAATAGGAGTCAGGCTCTCTTAATCTCAAAGCGAGCGTATTTCGTGCCTCTCAACGGCAAAGCGGGCAAAGAGCTCTTCTGCATACCAGTTGTAGGTCGAAGTCGCCTTGATCGCCTTCGCATGTGCCTCACCTTTGTAGGCGAATGCGCGCAGATCTTCTTGTGAGCGCCAATGCGAGAAGGTGCCCTGCAATCCAATCGGAGCCTCGCCAATACCGATAGCCCGAATGACTCCGGGTGAGCGATGAAGTGACGCAGTCACTTCAGGGACTGCACGCCAGAACCGAAGATTCTCGTGCCATTTAATTCTGGCTCGAGTAATAGTGGCAATCTCACCTTTCCAATCGCGAACGAGATCTGATTCAGTAGTGAGGAATGGCGACTTCTTCGCCCAGAGACCATGCGATGAGATCGTTCCGAGTTGATAGATCTCTTCGCTCTGTGCAATCCCGCGCCAAGATCGAACGCTCTTGAGTGAATCTAACTCGTGAATCTCCCCGTTAAAGGTGAGTAAGAGCGCCCAGGTTTTCATATCGGCATCTGACGGAGTGAATGTGCTGCCAGCTCCGGTGCCAAGGGATTTGAAGAAAGTAATCCGAGTATCCGATTGGAGCGAAAAGCGATCGAAGGCCATATGAATGAATGCGGCTGGAATTGATCTGCGATCAATCTTCCAGAGAAGGAGATAGGTCTTCATCGCAAGCGTGCGGTCTGACGAATATGTTCAAGAACTACTGGCACGCTATCCCACATCGGAGCATGCCCGGCTTGCGGAATAGTTATCCACTTTGCATGTGCAGGTGCGAGTGATCGCTCTTGCGAATATCTGGCTGGAAGAGTGTTATCGGTATCGCCGAAGAGAATCGTCACTGGAATATTAGGGGAGATCTCTTTATCGAATCGCAGACCTAACATCGCATCCCATGCTGGGAAGTAACCAGACGAACTTCCCATGGCGCGCGTTGCATCGATACAGACTTCAAGGGGGATTGATTCCCATTTAGGGCTGACCATTGCAAAGCCAATCTTTCGAGCCCACTTATAACGGAGTACATATGGAGCAAATGGATATGTAGTCGCCGCCATGTACCGCGAAACTGCGGAGATCGGATGGCGTCTCGTCTCTGGCACTAACCAGAGGCCAGCAGGAGCCAATCCGGTCAATGAGCGAACTCGTTTCGGTTGGGCTGCCGCCATTTCAAGTGCGATCCAACCGCCAAGTGAACTTCCGACAATATGGAAGGAATCAAATCCCCACGCGCTCATCTGATCAAAGACCAACTCACCGAGAGCAGCCGCATCCATCCGCGTGCCACCCGGCAACTTACTCAAGCCATGTCCTGGAAGATCAATCGTGATCACTTCATAATCTCTGGAGAGATCAGGGGTAATTAACTTCCAAGCCTGCGCTGATGATCCCATGCCATGAATAAGAAGGAGCGGTTCACCCGATCCAGTTCTCTCATGTCGTAGTTCATACATAGTGCAAGTTTAACGCAGGTAATCGAAAGGGATCCCCCCAAAAATCCGAGGGGATCCCTTCTTCTTGCTCAGAAACTATCGTTAAATCGCATCATCCTCTGATGTACGACGTGAGTGGGCAAATCCCATCAGCGCCAAGATAAGGAAGAGCAAGCCACCGATATAGGTGACCCATGAGGCGATCATTGCAATCTGACCAAGTTGCCAGAATGCATATGCATTGAGGAGCATGCCGCGAAGTGACTCACCCTTAAAGACGGTATTTACTTGGCCATCCAATGCTGCAACCTTCGCTGAGAGTGTGGCATTTGTTGGATCAGCAGTTAATTGGGCTTTCAGGCCCATCTCCTCACCGGATAACTCGGAGTAGACCTTGCCAGCGCCAATACCCTGAAGATGGAAGGCGATGTAATGATCTGCATACATCTGTGCTTGCTTACCTGTTGTCATCATCTTGCCGCCATTAGCTTTGAAGAAGGCGGTCACTGATGCGCTCTCAGCCTCATTGTGAGTGACAGAGGGGAGGGTAATTTTCTGCGCTGCTAGTTGATCCTTCACTTGGTTATTGGCAAATGTGCCACCCCAGGTAAGTAATCCGCCACCCACAAAAAGGATGGCCGCTAAAAGTAGGCCAACTGTGCTTGTTATTCTGTCGAATGCTCTTCTCTTCATATCTTCAACCTCTGTCCTTCGCATAGATGAAGATGGGATAGCGATCTATCTCATCTGGCTCTAAGTATTAACGAACGAAGAACTGAGTGAGTGCAAAAAGACGAGTGCTAACGCTTACTTCTAATCAATGTGACGATTGCAATAACGACGGCCATCTGGACCAACTTCGGCATGCACGCAATCCACTCCAAGCTTTTCAAAGGAGCCATCGCCGAACTGTGCGCGGTAGGCCAGGGCAAGCAGTACTCGAAGATTCACGTCTGGGCCTGAGTGAATTCCAAAGGCTCGTGACATACGTGAGATCGTATTTTCGATCACCTTCTCTGTGTGAGCGGTTTCTCGCGCGATCGCTGCGTTAGAGAGTCCATCGCACATATGTTCTGCGACGAGGCGCTCAAACGGTGTTAAATCACGCATCAAAATCCTGATATCCATTGCATGATCTCCATAACTGAGAAGTGACGAGTGCTACCTCTCACTTATCTTCCTCTCATATGAGTGCTAGCACAAGCGAATTCTGACTGGGAACTCAATCTATTCGAAATGATTTCTCCGCAAAGAGTTTGCGAGAAGAATGTGAGGTCACACCACTATGTTGAGAATCCTTGAGATCAATCTCAATCACCCGGCTCATTATGTGAGCGTTGGGCCGTTTTCAGTATCAGCTGGCAACCTAACAATCATCATTTCGATGTTCGCCATCTTCGTTGTTGCGCTCTTTCTTCCCTTTCCAGATCACGCTCAATCAGAGAAGCACGCGGCGCTTAAGAGCGAGAAGCGATGAGTACTAAAACTTCGTGGACCGGACGGGTTCGTGCCGCCACCCTTGAGAAATTTGAACCGGAAGATCTTCTGCCGGAAGTGCAGCCAGCCTACGTCGCTTCGTGGATCTACATCTTTGGCGTTGCCACCCTTGCCGCACTCGTCATGTTGGTTGCTTCCGGGCTCTATCTCACATTAGAAGGACCCGCCTGGTGGCATACCTCCAACATTGGGCACTATGTGAACTCGGTGCACCTCTGGAGCGTTGAGCTCTTCTTCGTCTTTATGGTTGTACACCTCTGGGGAAAGTTCTGGATGGCGGCATGGCGCGGTCGACGTCTTGCAACCTGGATTACTGGCTGCCTCGCATTCTTTGCTTCGATCATCACTGGCTTCACTGGTTACATCATTCAGACCAACTTCGATTCACAATGGATTGCAACGCAAGCTAAGGATGGCTTCAATGCAGTGGGAATCGGAGCATTCTTCAATACTCTCAATACTGGCCAAGCAATCTTGTTGCACGTATCTCTTCTTCCATTAGTTCTCGGTGGAATCGTGATCTGGCATGTGATCTTGGTAAGACGCAAAGGCGTTGTGCCACCTATCGATGAAGCAGGGGAGTAACCATGGCCCACAAACGATCAACGATCGATCCTGCAAAGAAGTGGAACGGCCCCGTACGCCAATATGATCTCGTCAAAGAGATCGTGATCGCCACCTTGGTTGTCGGTTTCCTGGCCTTATCCCTTGCAGCCCTCTTTAGCTCACCTGATGAGAAGGCGTTGACCATGCAATCGTGGTCCATTGAAGCACCAGCCGACTTTGCTCAAACCGCCGCGGGCGAGTTGGCCGGAACTACAACAAGTGCCTCGTATGGACCGCCGTATAACACCAATGGAAGTGGCCAGAATATTGGTCCGTTAAATCTAGGGAAGATTGCAGGTGTACGAATTCCGATCGATCCTGCGAAGAGCTTTGTAATTGAACCATTATCAATCGAACCTTCAGATGCAATCAAAGCTGCGATTACTCAATGGAGTTTGGCTTCTGCAGCTCAAGAGAGTAAGTGGGCAACGTCGTATGCCGATGCGCTCACAAAAGATGGAAAGGCAACCACGCTTGCCGATCCCACTGGGAAGTTTGGCCCAGTTCCAACGCTAGTGACGGGCCTCTTGGGAATGGCTCAGAGCGGCGCGCTTGATGGCGCACTCACCACCCGCGATACGCCATTGCCAACCAACTTCACAAAACCACTTCTCTTCTTAGCTGATAGCGGTACATATTTCCCTGACAAAGCTGCAGCGCAACACCTCAGCGGCGATCAATGGGGCGTTATGAATGAGACTGGATCATGGCCCGGCCAATCCTGGCTCTGGCTCTACTCGCTCTGGTATCAGATCGAACCCTTTAAATCATCGGGCAATGCTGATATTCTGGTGATGTCACTTATGGGAGTTCTCAGCCTTGGCTTGATCTTCTTACCGCTCCTACCCATCATCTCCAGAATTCCATATTGGATTCCGGTGCATCGCCTCATCTGGCGAAAGTGGTATCAGCGAAAGGCGTAGCTGGGAAGGTTAGTTTAAGAAGAAGGTCTTGAGGATGGTAAATGCTGAGAGGGTAAAGAGGAGATAGGCAAATGCTCGCTTTAATAACTTGGCATTGACCTTCCCGCTTTGCTGCGAGGCGAGTCGCGAGATGACGATTGCCACGAGCGCGACAATAAATGGCGTCTTCCAATCGACCACATGCCAACTCTTATAGCGTTGGAAGAATGAGGTTGCGCAGTTCATCGTGATGATGAGAAGAGAAGTCCCAGCTGCTTTATTCTGCGGAGTGTTATAGAAGAGAACGAGGACTGGGATCGCGAGGAAGCCGCCACCGATTCCAAAGAGGCCAGTAAGAGTTCCGACGATCATCGAAACCAGGATTAATACTGGGATTGGCATGCGATGTTCTGGATCTGCATTGATTGGTCCACGGAGCATTGATGCGCCGGCAACGATTAAGACGAGTGCAAATCCGCTATGGAGAATCTTGGGGTTGATGTGATTGGCAAGAGCTGTCATGGAGAGCGTGGCTACTAGGCCTATCGCCCAGATCGAGACCGCCTCGCGAACGAGTACCTCTTTGCTCTTAAATTTTGGAATCACGCCCGATGCGGCAGCCAAGCCCACGATGAGGAGGGCGGCGATCGTCGCCTGCTGGTTGGTGAAGTGGAAGATGTAGAGCAGGATCGGGACAGAGACCATCGCTCCGCCAGCGCCAACAAACCCTAGGACCGAGCCGATAAAGCCCCCAGCAAGGAGCGCTTCGAGAAGAACCATGGCTCTATGGTGGCAGGAAATCCGGGCCAGCCTTGCCACTGTCGGTGGGGAGGACTATCTTTCGAACATATGTTCGAATCAACTCAGAACCCAGCCACCCCCGCCCGCTCAGCCGAGGCCGGGGCGATTGCCGTGCCACCGATACCTCCCGTGCTTGCCCCGGAGGGCGAGCCAATCGAGTTCATCTACAAGGGCAGGCGCTTCCATATCCATGCCGTCCTCTCGCGTTGGCGTGAATCAGGTGGTTGGTGGAACCGAATCGATGATGGCATGCGGTTGCATCATCAGAAGCATCTCGAGCAATCAATCTTCGACGATGGCGCACGTGCGATCTGGCGGGTCGAGGCGGCACCTGTGGGTGCGCTCGCTACCTTTGAGATCGAACTCGATGAGATCACCGGGAGTTGGCAGATCCGCCCAACATCACGGCCGGCATAACTCTCTCATCACCATGTTTACTCACCTACATCTTTCAAGTGGCTACTCCTTTAAATACGGGACAGCCCAACCTGATGCCTTAGTCACCAAGGCTGCAGATCTAGGGATGAGTTCACTCGCACTTACTGATCGAGATGGCATGGCTGGTGCGATTCGATTTGCACAGAGTTGTGAGGCCCAGGGCATTACGCCGATCCTTGGAGTCAATCTCAGCTTTATCCAGAAGAAGTATCGAGTCACGCTCCTTGCCCAATCTGGAAAGCTCTCATCGCTCTATCGATTGATCAGTGCAATCAATAGATCTAATAGCGAGAACCTTCTTACCTACGAGATCCTCGAAGCCGAATCTCGGTACTCATCAGAGCTCTTCATCATGCATGGTTACGATTCACAACTCGCCCAGAGTATTGCGGCACGTAGATATGACGCCGCAATCTCTATCTATAATGCTGGCCGTGACCTCTTTGCAGAACAAATTATTGAATGCACATCGCACTTAGTGCGAGGCGATGGTCCGCTCTCAACTCCTTATGCAGCGAAGGCGCTTGGTTTTGCCCGCGATCATAAGATCCCTGCAGTTCTTACAAATGCAGCGCGAATGCTCGATCGCCTTGATGGTCCGGTAGCCGATGTCTTAGATGCGGCCCGGCTCCTTGTGCCTCTACATCAGAGCAGTGTGGAGCGGCGCAATAGCGAGGGGTACCTCAAGAGTAAAGAAGAGATGGCCTTTGTCGCTGACGAGATAGCGCGGATGGCAGGGGAGCGAGATGGCAGTTCGCTGCTACGAGATACCGAGCTCTTTGCCGCTAGATCCCACCTCTCACCTCGTCGCGATATCGGATTGGGTGGGGTTCATCTGCCAGAGAGCAGCGTTGTTGGCGCAAAGAACCATACCGAGATGGCGCAACAACTCCGTAGTCGCGCTGAGAGCGGCCTCCTTCGCAGATACTCCGCCTCTGACTCCGTTGCGGCGGCATCAAGACTTGAAGAAGAGTTGGCGACGATCAAGACTCTAGGTTTTGAATCCTATTTTCTTACCGTTGCCGACATTACAGATATGGCACGGGAACGAGGGATTCGAGTAGCGGCGCGCGGTAGCGGTGCAGGATCGCTTATCTGCTATCTCTTAGGAATCTCTGGCGTTGAACCTATTGGCCAGGGGTTATTGATGGAGCGCTTCTGCTCCACTCTTCGAGGCGAGCTTCCAGATATCGATATCGATGTTGAATCTGCCAGACGGCTTGAGATCTACGATGCGATCTTCCAGCGATATGGTGATGAACGAACTGCAACAGTTGCGATGGTCGATACCTATAGAGCTCGCCATGCAATCCGTGATGTGGGCGCTGCGCTTGGAATATCTCCGATGGAGATCGATCTCATTGCAAAGTCACTGCCACATATCAGGGCAAAGAATATTGGGAAGGCGCTTGCCAATCTGCCAGAGTTAAAACACCTCAAACTTGATTCTCCCATTATGAAGATGGCGATCGAACTCGCTGGTCGTATTGATGGTCTGCCTCGACACCTCTCGATGCATCCATGTGCGATCGTCCTCTCTGATGCTCAGTTGATGGATGTCTCACCAACCCTGCGCAACGCCAGCGATTATTCAATGCTCTACTTCGATAAAGATGATGTGGAGGCGATCGGGCTCCTTAAACTCGATGTTCTAGGCGTTCGGATGCAGTCAGCGATCTCATATGCCCTTTCAGAGATTGAGCGAGTAGAAGGATCATCCGTCGATATTGACGCTATCTCGTTGCAGGATAAGGAGACCTTTGATCTCATTAAATCGACGCGAACCCTAGGAATCTTCCAAGTAGAGAGTCCAGGTCAACGAGAGTTGGTCGGTAAGTTCGCCCCCTCTACATTTACCGATCTCATTATCGATATCTCACTCTTCCG
>JBAXMU010000004.1:0-53039 GCA_037134155.1 Actinomycetes bacterium | reverse complement strand
TCTTGGCCAGGGAAGTCTTCAATAACCGTCCGATCAGCGATCGCAATTGGAGATGACGCTGGCATCACTTGAGCGCCTGCTTGTGAGAAGACGATATCGCGAACAGGTGCAGCAATCGCTGTGAGAGCGATAAGGGATAGCACGACTACAGCAACAGGTCGGCGCATTACAAGGCGAGCGGTCTGTGCCCAGCGACCATCTGCCTTTGGTGTAACGGCGCTCTTACGAACAACGAACTTGTCGATGCCCGTACCGATCATGGCGAGAATTGCTGGGAATGGAAGAAGCGCGACGAGGACCGCCATAGCAACAACGCTCATACCAGCATATCCAAATGATTTGAGGAACATCATGGGGAAGAAGGTGAGTGAAGCGAGGGTGATGAAGACAGTAAGGCCTGAGTAGAAGACGGTCTTGCCTGCGGTCTTCACGGTATTGACGATCGCTTCTTCGACCTCTTTGCCAGCATGAAGTTCTTCTCGGAAACGGTTGACCATTAAGAGCGCATAGTCGATGCCAAGCCCCAGACCCATTCCAGTAATGAGGTTGAGGGCAAAGATGCTGACACCTGTCGCAAGTGAGATGAGATAGATAAGTCCGAGTGATCCGATGATCGCACCGACACCCACAATGAGTGGAGTAGCACTTGCGATGAAGGCGCCGAAGACAAAGAGCAGAAGGAGGAAGATGAGCGGAACAGAGATTCCTTCAGCAATGGCTAGGTCCTTGGTGATCTTCTCATTGATCGCAGAGTTGATTGCGGCAATGCCATTGACGTAGACCCGCAGTCCTTGGAAGGTGCCGTCGTACTTTGCTGCGATTAACTTTCCGAGGTCTGCAGTCTTATAAAGGTCGGTTTCGGTTGAGTAGATGAAGAGGAATGCTGCATGCTGATCTTTGCTCGCTAAGGCAGGTGAGCCTCCAGCACTCCAATAGGAGAGCGTCTTAGCAACGCCCTTCTCTGCGGCAACTGACTTTTCGAGGGCAGCAGCAGAGGCGGCAACTGCTGGATCGGTAATGAGAGATGTTGATTTCACTTCGAGGACAAGAGCAGGATCTTGAACATGGAAGGTTGATGTCAGGTACTCGGTAGCTTTTGCGGAATCGCTATTTGGGTTGGTGTACCCACCGCCTGAGAGGCGAGGTACAGCGAGACCAGCCATCGCTCCAAAGGCGATGAGTGCAACGATGAAGAGCGCTAATACCGACTTACGACGCTTCACTACCAAATGACCAATTTTCTCAAACATCAGAACTCTTCTCTTTCATGAAGTAATGGGGAATAGCCCGAGGATATAGGATGGGTCTTAATAGAAAGTGACTTAAGAACAGGTGTGACGTGGGCAAGAGGACAGGTGTGACGTGGGCAAGATAATTCCAGACCGAACTGGCGATGATGAGATCAAAGATCCATCAGAGATCGCAGCTGAGAACGCCCGTGATGCCGAGATTCGCGGCGATAAGCCGCCACACCACGGTTAATCCGTTATTGGCTTAGTGGCTGACTGCGGCGGGCTACTTGGAGTAGCAGTCGGCGCATTGGCGCGAGAGTCAGTCTTGTAGAAACCAGACCCTTTAAAGACCACTCCGACATTGTTATAGACCTTGCGGACCTCACCCTTGCACTGAGGGCAGATTGAGATAGCCTCATCAGTAAAGGATTGGACTACCTCGAAAGCGTGGCCACAGGCGACGCAGGCATATTCGTATGTAGGCATACCCCAGAGTCTAAAGTGATGAGAGAATTACTTCTAATCGATCGCAGGGATAGGGAGTTGCTATGAAGTTGACGCGACGCACGGCCAGAATCTCAGGTGCGCTCTTGCTCGTCTGCGCTGCGCTCACTCTCGCCCCAACCCAGGCGCTGGCGAACTCCTTAACCTCAACGAGCCCAGCCGCTGGCGCTGTTCTCGGAACCGCCCCTAATGCTGTCTCGGTCACCGGAACGACGACCCTTTCTGATCAGGGTTCGACGATCTCTGTCACCGATCCATCTGGACTCCAAGTTGATGATGGTTCGGTCACGATCACGGATACAACCGCAGTGATTGGTCTGAAGCCACTCATCGCCCCAGGTGTTTATACAGTCACCTACTCACTCGTCTCTTCGACTGATGCCCCACTTACTGGTTCTTACACATTCCTCTTCAATGCACCGGCCACTGCGTCATCTGCAACCCCAACTCCCACGCAAACTACTTCCGTGGTTCCTGCTGGAAAAGGAACTCATACAGCAGATATTTTTGTGATCATCTTGATGGTCTTCGCAATCTTCGTTGGACTCTTCTTGCTTTGGTATGCACGACTACTTTTACGCGAGCGCCAAGCGAACAAGAGAAGGTCTCGCTCCAAGTCGGCTGCACGAAAGCCAAAGGTAGAGAAGGAAGATAGGCAGTAATCAGTGCACTTTCTCTCAGAAGTTCACACCTTCTCTAGTAACTCGGTAGTGACGTCAGTCTTGGCGATCACTAAGGCGCTCTACCTGATCTCTGCTCTCACCGCCTTTGGGTTGATATTTGCTGTTGCATTCTTTATTCGGGAAGAGCGTGGAGTTCTCACTGCTGAAGGAATCCGTGTAAAGAAATTGGCACACCTAGCCACCTTTGTCATGCTTGTGACGATCGTGGGCGGCACCTTTGTCGAACTTGCGAACCTCCTTGGCGGCACCCTCCTCGATGCCTTCGATGCAACAACGCTCCGCTCTTTTCTTATGCAGACTTCGGTTGGTCGCAACTTTCTGATTCAGGGTCTCTGCGCACTCGCAGTCCTAGCTTTTCTTCAATGGGCGAAGAGAGTGGGCGGGGCCTATTGGGCAGCGCTCTTCTCCATCATCGGATTAGTAGTCCCGATCTTTCAGAGCCATGCCAGCAACGCTGGAAACCACGGCGCAGCAATAGGTTCGCTGCTCTTCCACGTCCTCTTCATCGCGATCTGGGTCGGGGGAGTCATTGGCTTAGTAGTAATCGCCCCTTCCGAACGAGCCGCATCCATCTCACGCTTTAGCTCGATCGCGCTGTGGGCCGCAATTATCGTTGGGATCAGCGGGGTCGTTAATGCCTGGACGCGACTTAACTTTCTTGGTGGCTGGACAACTCTCTACGGCTTACTAGTGGGCATCAAAATTTTCTTGATGGCGATCTTGATTGCCTTTGGTGCGGCTCATCGCAAGAACTTGGTGAAGCCCGATGGTTCGGTAAAGACCTTTGCACTTCTCACCAATGAAGCGCTCGTCATGGTGATCACTGTTGCGATCGGTGCTTGGCTCTCCACTACTCAACCGCCAGTTTCACCTGCTGCAGCAAGCGCCCCGATCGATCCGGTTGTAAACCTCACTGGTATCGCTATGCCAGCCCAACCAACGCTCTGGCGCATCCTTAGTGCCTATGTTCCGGATGGCACCTTCTTGGGAATCCTTTTACTTGTAACGGCCCTCTACATCCGAGGTGTTGTGGTCCTAACTCGTCGCGGAGATAAGTGGCCCGTTGGGCGCACCGTTGCCTTTGCACTTGCGGTCTCCTTCGCTGACTTTGCGACATCTGGTGGACTTGGTGTCTATGCCCACTTTGCCTTCTCGTATCACATGATCGCCCACATGGTCCTAGGAATGGTTGCTCCGATCGGATTTGTGCTCAGTGCTCCTATAACTCTTGCGCTACGCACTCTTCCAGCAGGTCGTACTGAGAGTGAACGTGGAATACGTGGATCGCTCATCGCCATCATCCACTCTCGCTACTCAACTATCATCACCAATCCAGTGACAGCGTTAGCGATCTTCGATGGCTCACTCTTTGGCCTCTACCTCACTCCGGCATATGGATCGCTGATGCGAAGCCATAGTGGCCATCTCTTCATGGATCTTCACTTCCTACTTGCGGGCTATCTCTTCTTCTACGTCATTGTAGGAATTGATCCGAATCCACGAAAGATTCCCCACATCGTCCGAATCATCGTTCTCTTTGCGGCGATGAGCATCCACGCCTTCTTCTCGATCACTCTTCTCTCGACCTCAACACTCGTCGATGGTGGATATTTCGCACTCTTACATAGACCGTGGAATCTAAACCTGTTAGCTGACCAACATGCAGGTGGCGCCGTTGGTTGGGCTATGGGTGAGATCCCAATTCTGCTTGCCCTAATCGCAACATTCTTACAATGGGTTCGCGACGATAAGCGAGAGAGTAAGCGCATCGATCGAGCAGCTGATCGCGCTGCAGCAATGGGTGAAGATGATGAACTCGCTCGTTACAACAAGTACCTGCGCGAATTAAATAGCCGCGAACCTCACGATTAAATCTGGAGTCGCTGCGGCGTTAACCGGCTGATCATGTGGTTCGACTGGAATCGGTTCACTCGTGATCTCACCGTGATGAACTAATGCGATCTTCCACCCTTGAAGTCGAGCAAGGGCTCGATCATACGAACCTCCGCCTTGGCCAAGGCGATTTCCTGATCGATCGATATGGAGCGCTGGAACGATCACAACATCAATCGAATCAAGATCGCTTACCGGGAAGCCATGAGGCTCTAAGACTTTTCCATTCGCGACGAGTGCATTCTCATCACCATGCCATTCGACCCACTCGAGATCGTTGTCAGGCAAGAGCCTTGGCAGCAACAGGGTGACACCTCGTCGTAAGAGCTCGACATTGATTGCGACCGTAGAGGGCTCTTCGCCATAGGAGATATAACTTGCTACCCGAGTGGCCGAGGCGAACTCTGCGGCATCGAGAATATGCAGCCACGACTCCTCAGTGAATCGCTCGCGGCGCTGGTTACGAAAGTCACGGCGCAAACGTGACTTATCTGACTCGTCCGCTTCCGACCTTCGCATGGCAATACCTTAGTAGGCAGCTCATGCAAAGTAAGGTAGAACCATGGATCGTGAGATTGCAGTGAATGATTTTGCAGCAGCGCTGCTCTCGATTGCGACCCCGTTGGCGGCCTTCGATATGCCGCTCTTGGATGCACATGGCGCCACCCTGGCCGAAGATATCTTCGCCGGCGAGCGGCTCGTTCTTCGCGCTGGATCTCGCATTCGGTCGACTCAGATCGGGCTTGCGGCATCTATCGGCCTCAACCGACTTCCAACCCGGCCACACCCTCGAGTCGTTGTTATCTCTGCCGGCGATGATCTCGTTGAACCCGGTCACGCTCTGCGCGATCAAGAGGACGAGTACGAGACCAATTCGTGGATGTTGACTACCTGCGTAAAAGAAGCCGGTGCGATCGGCTACCGCGTTCATATGATCGCCGAGAATTCTGAACAACTCCGCTTAATTATTGAAGATCAATTGGTGCGCGCAGATCTCATTGTAATTAGCGGTGAGAGCCATGATGAATCGTTCGATCTCATTACGTCGACCCTGCGCGAACTTGGGGAGATTGAAACAGTGGTCCCACGTCTTGCAGATGGCGGTCGCCACAACTTTGGAACCATTGGTCCGGATAAGACGCCGGTTATCACTCTTCCTGGCGACCCAATCGCCGCCTATCTCTCGGCAGAGATCTTTGTTCGCCCAATGATTCGCACGATGCTTGGCGCTACAAATATTCACCGATCAATCGTGAAAGCGAAGTTAACCCATGCAGTGGAATCCAAGGTAGGTCTGACCTCCCTCATTCGCGCCTCGCTCATTTCAGATGATCATCTGAAGGCCACGGCACTTCCCGAGCAAGATCTCCTCTCAACTCTCTCTGATGCCCAAGGGCTCATCGCAATCCCCGCTGATAGTTCGGGTGCTGCTGCTGGCGATCTTGTTGATGTCATGGTTCTCGAGCGCAATCAATAATGTCGCCAGTGATTCGCGCAAAGAGCGAAGTTGGCGAGATCACTCTCCGGCCGCTTCGGTATCGCGATCGCAAGGTATGGGAAGAAGTTCGTCGATTTAATCGAGAGTGGCTCACACCCTGGGAGGCGACCAGACCTGCCATCGATGACCAGAACCCGCTACCGACCTTCTGGGCGATGGTCCGGCAGGGACGTAGAGATGCCCGAACCCTTCGAACCCTCTCTCTGGGAATCTGGATCAATGATGGGGGAAAGCCTCGCTTTATTGGGCAAATCACCTTGGGCGGAATCGTCTTCGGGGCCCACCGCGGTGGCTATATCGGGTACTGGATTGATAGCCGAGTCGCCAACAAAGGATTTACAACCGCAGCCGTTGTAGCCCTTACAGAATACGGGTTTCAGGAGCTTTTACTCCATCGCATCGAGATCACCATGCGCCCTGAAAATAGCGCCTCAAAGCGAGTGGCTGAGAAAGCCGGATATACCTTCGAAGGGATTCGAAATCGTTATCTGCACATTGATGGCGATTGGCGAGATCACCTGATTTTCGTCAAAGAGAACCCAGAAATTCGCTAAAACTCTCATCAAAAATGAATTAGGACACATCGTTACAACTGCCCCAAATCCACCCTAAAGCCCGCCTAGCCAATTACGATTTCATTCCATGGCGTCCAGCATTATCTACCTCATCATCTTGGTGATGTGGGGCGCGTATTTCCTTCCACGTTGGATCCATCGCCACGAAGAATCCTCTCCAAAAGCCGGCGATCGATATAAGAGTGCAATCCGTTCACTCTCTGAAAGCAGTGGATCAAATACCTTCTCACCAGAATTTATGGACCCATCTCAGAAGCGCAAACTTCTTGCGCAACGTCGCACCACCTTTACATTCCTCACATTCCTGACAGTTGCAAGTTTCTTTGGGGCAATTGTTGGAATGTTGTCATGGACAATACTTGCGATTCCATTCTCTGGCTTTGCTATCTATGTCATCGCAGTTCGCAAGCAACTTGTCACAGCGCAATTGAAGGCTCGTCGCCTATCAACACTTGAGAAGATTATGACAGCTGAGATCAAACTTGATTCATCAGTTCGAATTTCACTTGGTACCCAAGAGCGCACGACAGATCATTGGATCCCACTCACAGAACGTGAAGATCCTGCTGGCGTCGTTGTTATTCCAAAGAGCGAGAGTGGCTGGAGCCCAATCACCTTGCCAAAGCCAACCTATGCGACAGCGCCAAAGGCGATCACTCCAAAGCGCGTGATCGATCTAACTGTTCCAGGACAATGGACCGCCGAACAAGAATTGCTTAACCAGTTACAACTTCCACAACGTGAAGAACTCTTTGAACAGACTCTTCTTGAAGAGGCAGCGCAGCCGCACAATCTCGATTCTGAGGCGATCTAAGCTTCCACCGCACTTCTTGCTATCGGTGGATTAGATCCAGGATGGCAGCCACATCAATGAATGCCAGTGGGAATATGTGATCACCGTTCCAAGATATAACGGTGAGAAATAGATAAAGCAGAGCACTACTAAAGCCAAATACCCATAGACCATTCGCGTTCTGATGCGGCGAGAGCCTTCATCTTCTAAGAACTTGGCGATGACGTAACAGATGATCAAAATCAGGAATGGCTCAAATGCGATGGCATAGAAGGAGAACATCGTCCGCTTCTGAAAGAGGAACCAAGGCAGGTATCCAGCTGCAAGGCTAAGAAGCAGCAACCCGCTCTGCCATTCACGGCGAGCTATCCAATATCCAAAGGTCACTGCGATTGCGATGATGCCGCTCCACCATAAGAATGGTGTACCAAGTCCAAGGATCTCCTGCGAACAACTCCCACCTCCGCATCCCTTTGGAGCTGCATAGAAGAATGAAGTAGGTCGACCCATCACTAGCCAGCTCCACGGATTGGCTGAGTAAGAATGCTGATCAACTAAACCTTTATGGAAATTCAAAATCTCAGCTTGATAGTGCCAGAAGTTCCTGAAAATATTTTTTGACCAGGTGCGATCCCAACCACTGGTGTTGAGGAACCAGCCACTCCACGTAACGAGGTAGGTGAAGACGGGCAAGATTCCATATTGGGTCGCACGCTTCAGTAATTTATCTCGGAGAGTTCGTTGCAGTGGGTGAGCATCTTCCATCGCTTGATACTGACGGAAATCTGCGTAGAGAATAAAGGCGAAGTAAGCAATGAAATAGTAGAGCCCACTCCATTTAACGCCGCCAGCAAGACCAAGTGAGATACCAGCTAACCAATGGTGAGAGTGTAGGAGGAAGAAGAAGGCCAGCAAGATAAAGAACATCAAGAAGATATCGAGAAGCGCAGTACGAGAGTGAACCAGGTGTAAGCCATCAGCTAGTGTCAGAACAGCGGCAGATGAACTTATGAGGGCGTTATTAAAGAGCTTCTTTGCGACGAAGTAGATCAGGGCGATTGAGAGCGATCCGATGATGGCAGAGCTGACTCGCCACCCGAATTCATTGAAGCCAAAGGCCTTGATGCCAAGGGCGATAATCCACTTGCCAACCGGGGGATGGACGATGAAATCTGCGAGCCCCTTTGAGGTTAATTCAACGCCATGCTGCGCCAGAGAGTGGGCATTTTTCGCGTAGTAGACCTCATCAAAGATGAAGCCCTTAGGTTGGCTCAGATGCCAGAGCCGCATCACCAAGCCAATGAGAGCAAAGGCGGTGGCATAGATTGGGTCAGCAAACTTCTGAGTGAACCCTGTAACCACCTGCTTCATAGGTACAGAGTAAGGGTTGAGGGAAAAACACGGAATAACTGGAATAACTGAGAGGATAGGAGCATGTTGATCCTCGCAGCGATCCCACTTGGCAACCCCGGGGATGCCTCTGATCGCTTGAAGCAAGCGATTACAGATGCTGATTTCATCGCTGCAGAAGATTCCAGGCGCTTTGGCCGACTCTGTGCCGAGCTCAACCTCACCTATCACGGAAAACTCTTCTCCTTCTTTGAAGGAAATGAGAATGAGCGCCTCGAACCATGTCTTGAGATTCTCGCTAGTGGCAAAGATTTACTTGTCGTGACCGATGCCGGAATGCCAGGAATTAGTGATCCGGGTTATCGACTGACACGAGAGGCGATCGCTCGCAATATCCAAGTTCGCGTACTACCTGGTCCAAGTGCAGTGACAACTGCGCTGCTCTACTCGGGCCTTCCAACAGATCGCTTCTGTTTTGAAGGATTTCTTCCTCGAACTTCCGGGGCGCGAATTACCGCCATTGAAAAGTTACGTGAAGAAGAGCGCACCATGATCTTCTTTGAAGCGCCTCACCGGTTAGAAGAATCATTAGTAGACGCGATCGCAGTTCTTGGGCCAGACCGACAGGCATCGATCTGTCGCGAAATGACGAAGACATATGAAGAGACGATTCGCGGAGCGCTCAGTGAATTACTTGAATGGGCACGAAGCCGCGAGATCTTGGGTGAGATTACTTTGGTGATTGCTGGCTTTGATCCGGCCCTGCGCACGCACTCTTCCGAGGATCTCGTAGAACTCGTACTAGCTCGTGAGAGCCAAGGGGAGAGCCGGAAAGAGGCGATTGCCGAAGTCGCAAAGGCGACTGGATTGGCGAAGCGAGAGGTCTTCGATGTGATGGTTGCCTACAAAGGCGCAGGTAGGATGGGGCAGTGAGCGAGAAATCCTTCTATCTATCGACGCCTATTTACTATGTAAATGATGCGCCGCATATCGGCCATGCCTACACAACTGTCGCTGGCGATGTACTGACCCGTTGGCATCGCCAACGCGGAGAGTCAGTCTTCTTCCTGACCGGCACGGATGAACACGGCCAGAAGGTACTCAATACCGCCGAGAAGAATGGCGTCGCCCCACAGGATTGGTGCGATCGTCTCGTTGAAGATTCTTGGAAGCCAGTCTGGAAAGCGCTCAACATCGCCAATGATGATTTTATTCGTACGACCGAGCCACGCCATATGGAGCGGGTGCAACGCTTCCTCTCTGGTCTAAAGGATCAAGGCCATATCTACTCTGGTAAGTATGAGGGTCCATATTGCATCGGCTGTGAAGAGTTTAAGTTGCCTGGTGACTTACTTGAAGGCGGCCTCTGTCCGATCCACTCAAAGCCATGTGAAATTCTGAGCGAAGAGAATTGGTTCTTTAGACTCTCAGCTTTTGTTCCACAGCTTCTCGAGCATTACAAGACGAATCCTTCAGCGTGTGAACCAACGTCAGCTCGTAACGAGGTCGTTGCCTTCTTAGAGGGTGAAGTTCAAGACCTTTCAATTTCGCGTTCAACCTTCGACTGGGGAATTCCAGTTCCGTGGGATACCAAGCAAGTTATCTATGTCTGGTTCGATGCGCTGTTGAATTACGCCACCGCTGTTGGATTAGGTGATGAAGCAGGAAGTGAAGGCGCTGCGAAATTTGCGCAGACCTGGCCGGCTGATGTTCACCTTGTTGGAAAAGATATTCTCCGCTTCCACGCGGTCATCTGGCCGGCGATGTTGATGGCTGCAGGTTTGCCACTACCGAAGAAGGTCTTCGCCCATGGCTGGTTGCTCGTGGGTGGCGAGAAGATGTCTAAGTCGAAGCTGACTGGTATCGCACCTTCTGACATCACCGATCACTTTGGCGTCGATGCCTTCCGCTATTACTTCTTACGTGCCATCCCATTTGGATCTGACGGATCATTCTCTTGGGAGGATATGGGAGCCCGTTATACCAGCGAGCTCGCAAATGACTTTGGAAACCTCGCTTCACGGCTCATTGCGATGATTGAGAAGTACTGCGAAGGCGCTATTCCTGCAGTCGCTCGCGATGCTGGTCTTGAGGCTGCCCTAGCTGAGACTGTCGCGAAAGCGGATGCCGCAATGGTTGCGCTCGATTTCCAAGGCGGAATTAATACGATTATGGAGTTTTGTAAGCGCGTCAATGGCTATGTCACCGAACGCGAACCATGGATCGTCGCGAAGGATGAGAGCCGGACCGCCGAACTCAACGAAATTCTCTATAACACCGCTGAATCGATCCGCGCCCTCGCCGTTCTCTTGTATCCAGTAATGCCTGCAACGTGCGAAACCCTCTGGAGCTCACTCGGTATGAGTTCAGATATTGCAGGGGAGCAGATCTCCAAGGTTGCGCAATGGGGTCAGATCCAGCCAGGAACTCGTGTCACTAAAGGTGCCGTTCTCTTCCCACGTCTTGAAGAGCCTGCTGCCAAGTAGGGCACAACTCATGGCTGATCGTTTTGGGTTAGATAAGGAACGCCAACCCGCTCCTCTTCCAGAGAGACTCAATCGACCTTGCGTTGATGTGCATGCACATATTGAACTAGTCACTGAATCAGAACCGGATTCACCGCTTGTAAAAGAAGTGCTAGATCAAGCAGCGAGTGTCGGAATCGATCGAGTCGTCCAAGTCGGTTACTCCGCAGACCAATCCGCATGGGGCGTTCGCATGGCTCATGCCTTTCCTGGTCGAGTCCTTGCTGCAGTCGCGTTGCATCCCAATGAAGCGCCCGTCGTTGATGATCTTGAAGCTCACTTAGCTCGAATCGAAGAGTTAGCTCTTGATCCACGTGTTCGTGGAATCGGGGAGACTGGTTTGGACTTCTTCCGAACAGCGCCCGAACTGCAAGAGCGTCAGAAGTATTCATTCCGTCGCCATATTGCGCTGGCCAAGCGCGTGAATAAGGCGCTGATCATCCATGATCGGGATGCGCATCGTGCGGTCTTAGATACGTTGACCGAAGAGGGTGCCCCTGAGATCACTATTTTTCACTGCTATTCAGGTGATGCCGAGATGGCTCGTGAGTGTATTGAGAAGGGTTACATCCTCTCCTTTGCAGGTACGGTGACCTTTAAGAATGCACCGGCACTTCGCGAAGCAGTAAAGCTCGTACCGCTCGATCAATTGCTTGTTGAAACTGATTCACCATTTCTGACCCCAACTCCGCACAGAGGATTGATGAACACTCCAGCCCAGATTCCACCGATCTTGCGCCTCATCGCTGATGAGCGCGATCAAGATCTTGATGAGCTCTGCGATGGCATCAGTGCAAATGCCGAGCGACTCTTTGGGTCCTTCGCCTAATGTCAGGTCTACTCGGCGCAGCCGAAATCCGCGAGATCGCTGCTCGCATTGGCGTTAGCCCAACGAAGAAGCTCGGTCAGAACTTTGTTGTGGATGCGAATACCTGCCGTCGGATTGTGAAGAGCGCCGATGTGCATGAAGGCGATGTAGCGCTAGAAATTGGACCTGGTCTTGGATCACTGACTCTTGCACTTCTTGAAGTGGCCAAGGAAGTTGTCGTTGTGGAAATCGATGAACGACTTGCAGTGGAGTTGCCGCATACCGTCGCTCGCCATGAATTCGATGGTGCTCGCCTAACCGTTGTTACGCAAGATGCGATGGTGGTGGAATCGCTACCGCTGGCACCTACCGTGCTTGTCGCAAATCTTCCCTACAACATCTCTGTCCCAGTGCTCCTTCGATTTATGGAGAAGTTCCCGACTCTGCGATCTGGTGTTGTCATGGTCCAGAGCGAGGTCGCGGATCGACTTGTCGCACAACCTGGCAGCAAGAATTATGGTTCGCCATCCGTGAAGGCAACCTGGTGGGCCGATATGTCACCAGCCGGAACTGTGGGCCGCTCAATCTTCTGGCCAGTACCTAACGTGGATTCTTCACTCGTTCGCTTTGTACGACACGAGGCAGCGGGGGATGAGGCCCTCCGATTAAAGACATTTGCAGTAATCGACGCCGCCTTTGCCCAGCGCCGGAAGATGTTACGTGGCGCCCTCTCTGAACTCTTCGGCGGTAGCGCCGCGGCATCGGATGCGATCCTTGCCGCTGGAGTAGACCCAACCGTTCGAGGTGAGGCGCTCTTGCTCCCTGACTTCATCAAGATCGCGCACGCACTTTCACTATAGGCTAACGGTTATGAATCTCAGCGGTGTTGTGATCCGAGTGCCTGCAAAGGTCAACCTCGGGCTATCCGTTGGGCCACTAGATGACGACGGTTATCACGAACTCGTCACAGTCTTTCAAGCGATCTCACTTTACGATGATGTGAGAGTGAAGTTTGGCGTCGAGGGAAGCGGAATCACCTTAAGCGCATCTGGATCCACTGCGGCAGGCGTCCCACTCGATCAGACAAACTTGGCTTATAAGGCCGCGCAATTAATGGTGAGCAAGTATCAACTCGATAGCGATCTTGATATTCATCTTGCAAAGGAGATTCCAGTCGCTGGCGGAATGGCCGGCGGAAGTGCTGATGCAGCAGGAGTCATTGTTGGAATTGATGCGCTCTGCGAATTAGGTCTCTCACGAGATGAGATGCAGCGCATCGGGTCTGAACTTGGAAGTGATGTTCCATTTGGAATCGCTGGCGGGACTGCCATTGGCCGTGGCCGTGGTGATCAACTCACTCCTGTGCTCGCGCAAGGAAGTTATCAATGGGTCTTGGCACTCGCTAACTCTGGTCTCTCAACGCCATCGGTCTATGCCGAATGTGATCGCCTACGTGAAGGCCTTGCAATCTCACGTCCGACCGCAAATGACTCACTTCTACAAGCACTTAGAGCTGGAGATGCCAAAGAGTTAGGCAAGGCGCTGAGCAATGATCTTCAGAGTGCAGCATGCTCGCTCCGACCTGCACTCCGATTGGTGCTCGATGTTGGTCAGGAATATGGCGCGCTGGGCTGCATCGTCTCTGGTTCAGGACCTACTGTCGCCTTCTTAGTCGAGGATGAAGAGCGAGCCCTCGATCTCACCGTGGCGCTTAGTTCTAGTGGCGTCGTTGGTGGGGTTGCACGGGCGAGCGGTCCGACTCATGGGGCCCGTCGAATCAGTAGCTTTTAGTTCGTTATTGGCCCTGCCAGTTTTGGCGTTATGGCCGCATATAAGGGAGAATTCAGGTTCCGCCATTGTGTAGTGGCTAGCACATGGGCCTTTGAAGCCCAGGGTCCAGGATCGATACCTGGTGGCGGAGCCAATCCGCAGTAATAGACTTCCCCTAGTTCTACTCGTGATATCAACTCTCGACAGCTGAGCATGCAGAGATAGGAGGGCCGTGAACAACCCAGATGTTGTGATCGTGCTCGCCGCCGGGGAAGGCACCCGGATGAAATCCTCGATCTCAAAGGTGCTCCACCCAATCGCCGGCCGTTCGATTCTCGGTCACGTACTCGAAGCGGTCCGCCCACTCGGCGCAAAAGAGCTCAGAGTCGTCATTGGTGCTCATAAAGAGTCAGTCCAAGAACATCTTGCGGAGATCTCCCCAGATGCGGTTACCGTCTTCCAAGCAGAGCGAAATGGAACCGGCCATGCCGTCCAGCTTGCGCTCGCTGGCGCCACAACGACCGGAAGTGTTCTGGTCCTCGCAGGCGATACGCCGTTGCTCACATCGACAACTCTCCAAGAATTTCTCGCCGTTCACTATGCAAATGAGAGTGCCGCATCGGTCCTCACGGCTGATCTCCCAGATCCCTTTGGGTATGGCCGCATCGTTCGTGATGATGAAGGCGGCATTGCGGCTATCGTTGAAGAGCGCGATGCTGATGAAGAAGTTCAAGCGATCACCGAGATCAATACCGGTGTCTACCTCTTCGATAACGGCGCACTTCGTGAAGCGGCAGCCAAACTCTCCAAAGATAATTCACAAGGCGAGCTCTATCTCACTGATGTTATAGCGCTTATCAAGGAGGCTGGCAAAGTTGCGCTCGCTATCCGCTCAAATGATTACACCGAAACCCTTGGAATTAATGATCGCTCACAACTTGCCGAATGCGTTGCCATCATGCGCGATCGCATCAACGATCTGGTAATGAAGTCAGGCGTGACCATTATCGATCCGACAACCACATGGATCGATGTTGATGTAAAGATTGCAAACGATGTCACCATTCACCCAGGTTCGGTTCTAACCGGCTCAACCACGGTTGAGAGTGGTGCGGTAATCGGCCCTCGTACAACTCTTACAGATGTGAAGGTCGGAGCCGGAGCGCACGTCATTGAGTCCACCTGCTCATCTTCAGAGATTGGTGCCGAAGCGAACGTTGGCCCATATTCCTTCTTGCGCCCCGGAACAAAACTTGCCGCTAAAGCTAAAGCGGGTGCATATGTCGAGATCAAGAACTCGAGCATCGGTGAAGGTTCTAAGGTCCCACATCTGTCTTACGTGGGGGATGCGACGATCGGCAGCGGAACCAATATCGGAGCCGCAACAATCTTTGTAAATTATGACGGCGTCGAGAAGCACCAGACTGTTGTCGGAAATGATGTCCGAGTAGGTAGCGACACAATGCTCGTCGCACCAGTCACGATCGGCGATGGTGCCTATACCGCCGCTGGCTCAGTCATTACTGAAGATGTTCCGGCCGGCTCGATCGGAGTTGCTCGCGCAAAGCAGCGCAATGTCTTAGGGTGGGTACTACGCAAGAGAGCAGGCAGTTCCTCTGCCGAAGCCGCTAAGCGCGCAGGCGCAACCGAACGGGAGTAAGAATGAGCGAACTTCGTCTCACATCTGAGAAGCGCCTACGGATCTTCGCCGGTCGCGGATATCCCGAACTTGCGGATGAGGTCGCCCTAGAGCTCGGCATTCCTATTACCCCTACATCTGCCTACGACTTTGCTAATGGCGAAATCTTTGTTCGCTTTGAAGAGAGCGTCCGTGGATCAGATGCATTTGTTATTCAATCTCATGCTGCGCCAGTTAATAAGCAGATCATGGAACAGTTGATCATGGTCGATGCCCTTAAGCGCGCATCTGCTAAGCGCATCACAGTTGTTGCTCCGTTCTATGGATATGCCCGTCAAGATAAGAAGCATCGCGGACGTGAGCCAATCTCAGCTCGGTTGATGGCTGATCTCTTTAAGACTGCAGGTGCAGATCGCTTGATGGTTGTTGATCTTCATACCTCACAGATCCAGGGCTTCTTTGATGGCCCAGTAGATCACCTCTTTGCACTCCCACTTCTTACAGATTACGTTGGTCGTAAGGTTGACCGCAGTCGCTTAACGATCGTCTCACCAGACTCTGGTCGAGTTCGCGTTGCAGAACGTTGGTCTGATCTTCTCGGTGGATGTCCGATCGCCTTTATTCACAAGATGCGCGATCCAAGAATTCCGAATGAGTCCACAACCGGCAAGGTTGTTGGCGATGTGAGGGGTCAGACCTGCATCGTGATCGATGACATGATCGATACCGCTGGCACCATCACAAAGGCAGTCGATGCTCTCTTTGAAGAGGGCGCGGCCGAAGTAATCGTCGCTGCAACTCATGCCGTGCTTTCGGGTCCGGCAATTGAGCGCCTCAAGGCGAGCCGGGTCAGTGAAGTCGTTGTGACCAATACCCTGCCAATTCCAGAAGAGTCTCGCTTTGATCGCCTCACAGTCCTCTCGATCGCCCCTCTCCTGGGCCGTGCGATCAAGGAAGTCTTTGAGGATGGCTCAGTCACAAGCCTCTTCGACGGTCACAGCTAAGAGCAGATTTTGGCTTTCCCGACCCGCTGAGATACTCTTCAGCCTCGTCACGGCGAGGGATAGTAATTATCCGTAATCGACGGGTTGCTCTCCTGAGGCGTGCATTTCATACGTACTAAAGGAGCAACTCAAGTGGCTGAAATTTCCATCAACGCAAGCAAGCGCACCAACTTCGGTAAGGGCGCATCACGTCGCGACCGCGTAGCTGGTCTCGTTCCAGCAGTGATCTATGGCCACAATGCAGAGCCACAGCACGTATCACTTCCAGCCCGTGAGCTCGGTAATGCGCTCAAGGCATCAAACGTTCTTCTCAACGTCTCATTCGATGGAAAGAGCGAACTCGTTCTTCCTAAGTCAGTTTCAAAGAACCCACTCACCGGAATCTTTGAGCATGTCGATCTTCTCGTCGTTCGTAAGGGCGAAAAGGTTAAGGTCGAAGTTCCAGTTCACACTGAAGGTGCTTATGACAAGGATGGCATCCTCGAGCACGTTAACAACACCATCGAAATTGAAGCAGAAGCGACTTCGATTCCTGCATTCTTGGTCCTTGATCTCACAGGCATGCCTGCTGGAACAAGCAAGACTGCTGGCGATGTAGTTCTTCCTGCCGGAACAACTCTCGTCTCAGATGCAGCACTCGTTGTTGTTCACCTCTCAGAGCGTTCAAGCGCTGCCGAGCCTGTTGCAGAAGCTGCACCAGCTGCACCTGCTGCTGAAGCACCAAAAGCTGAATAATTAAGTAAGACCCACTTCGCATGGCTGATCGCTGGATAATCTTCGGATTAGGAAATCCCGGCGATCAGTATGCAAGTACTCGTCACAATATTGGCCATATGGTCATTGATTATCTAGGTAGCAATTCAAAGTTCTCATCACATAAATCCCGTTGCGAGATCGCAGATATCAGGGTCGCAGGAGTTGCCGTAACACTCGCTAAATCTAAGCTCTATATGAATGAATCTGGCGGCCCACTTAAGGCGCTTGCAGATTTCTACAAGGTCTCAGGATCTAACATCATCGTCGTGCATGATGAATTAGATATAGCCTTCAACACTATTCGCATCAAATTAGCCGGCGGCGATAATGGCCACAACGGTCTTAAAGACATTACAAAACACTTCTCAGGACCGGATTACTTCCGTCTTCGCATGGGCGTTGGCCGCCCGCAAGGACCGCAAGATCCTGCTGATTACGTCTTAAAGCCATTTGCTCAACCAGAGAAGAAAGAGTTACACGACTTCATCGCTCGCGGTGCACTTGCCGCAGAGCGCTTAATCGAAAAGGGTCTGGACTTTGCTCAGCAGGAGTTCAATAAGTAGTAATCAGCCAGTGTTACGAAGACCTGCTGCTACACCGTTGATGGTGAGCAATAGGGCGCGGCGAATCGTTGGATCGATATCGGGGTTCTCGCGAACTTGCTCTAAGAGATGAATCTGCAAGAGGTGCAATGGCGCAAGGTACTGATCGCGGATTGCCAAGGTGCGAGCAAGCCGCGGTTGATCACCTAGTAGCTCACTCTTCTTAGTCAAGAGAAGAATTTCAGATTTGGTGAGCGCGAACTCTTCCTTGATCAGATCGAGGAAGTGGCGCAAGGATGGATCAACCAATGTGCTGACATAACGTTCGGCGAGTTCGAGATCGGTCTTGGCAAGTGTCATCTCTACATTGGAAATAAAGGTACGGAAGAAGTGCCAGTCACTAAGCATCTGCGCCATCGTGGAATCTTTGCCAGCTTCGCGTGCTGCCTTAAGGCCTGATCCAACTCCAAACCAACCAGGAACAATCTGGCGCGATTGAGTCCATCCGAATACCCACGGAATAGCACGAAGGCTTCCAAGGCCACCCGATGCATCTGGACGACGAGAAGGTCGTGATCCTAAGAAGAGATCACCGAGTTGTTCGACCGGAGTTGAGGCGTAGAAATACGCCGGAAGGTCTGGTTGGTCGATAAGTGAGCGGTAACGCTTGAAGGCGCTATCGCTGATCAGATCCATCGTGGAATTCCATTGGGAGAGCGCTTCTGGGCTTTGGCGTGGAGCGCGATTTAAGACAGTTGCTTCGAGCGCTGCAGCTACTGAGAGTTCAACGTTCTCACGCGCAAGAGCAGGGAGCGAGTACTTGTCCGAGATGACTTCGCCTTGCTCGGTCATCTTGATCTGGCCATCGATTGATCCCCATGGCAGAGCGATCAGCGCATCATAAGTTGGACCGCCGCCACGTCCGACAGAACCGCCGCGACCATGGAAGAGACGCAAGGTGACGCCATGTTTGATGGCGATATCGCGGAGCTTGCGTTGGGCCTTATGAATCTCCCATTGCGATGTGGCGATACCTGCATCTTTATTTGAATCAGAGTATCCGAGCATCACTTCTTGGATGTCACCGCGAAGTCGTACCAGCTCACGATATTCAGGAGTCGAAAGAAGTGCATCGAGAATGGAATCTGCTGCACGTAATTCAGCGACGGTTTCGAGTAGGGGAGCGAAGCCGACTTTTGCGAACTTCTCACCCTTGAGTGAGATGAGACCAGCGATATCAGCAAGAATTACCGGAGCGAGCACATCTTCATGGCCCTTGGTCATCGAGATGATGTAGGTCTCGATGACTTCTGGTCCAAAGTTTTCGATGAGTTCGCGAATCGCGACAAAGGTATCTACCGTCTTGCGATTGAGTGGCTCAAGTGAATCGATAGCAGGACGCGAAGGATCTTTGAGTTGCGCAGCAATCAGTGCACTGCGATCTTCATAGGCCGTGCCAAAGAGCTGAGACATCGCGTTGTGGTGGGCATCAGAGTGCTCACGAACATCCATCGTGGCATGAGTAATACCAAAGCTGGCAACTGTGCGGATAACGCGCTCGAGTAAGCCTGTAGCAATGAGTTCACCGCGATGAGCAAGGAGAGAAGTGCGCATCAACATCAAGTCTGCAAGGAGTTCTGCCGTATCTTCGTAATCACGACCTGCAGCATGCGGAGCACCTGCTGAATGGCGGCGCTGAGTAAGAATCAAGCGATGCCTGATCGCTGTTGCTTTAAGGCGGTATGGCTCTTCAACATTTTGACGGCGGAAGCGATCTTCAATCTCGGGAAGCAGTTCGAGATCACGAGCAACAGATGCTTTGAGTTCATCACTTGCGCCAGCGATTCGACTTGAGACTGAGAGCGCCTGGCGGAGTTGGTCGAGTGAGCCGAGCATCGTTCTGATGAAGTGGCCGGTCTGCAAGACGATCGCATCCTTGGTTACCTGTGGCGTGATGTGGGGATTGCCGTCGCGGTCGCCACCAATCCATGTGCCAAAGCTGAGTGGTCGAGATGTTGGATCTACATGAACATTGATGCGCTCAAGTTCGCGCGCCAGATCATCAAGCACTTCTGGAACAGTGTTAGCGAAGAGATCATCAAGATAGTAGAGCGCGTTTGTAGCCTCATCAAGTGGTTCTGGTCGGCCTAGACGAAGTTCATCGGTCTGCCATAAGAGATCCACTGTCTCGGCGAGGCGGCGATCACGTGATGCGGTAGCCGGATCGTCGAGAAGTCCTGCGATAGTTCCGAGTTTGCTGAGCACTGATCGACGCGATGCCTCAGTCGGGTGCGCAGTAAAGACCGGACGAACAGAGAATTCATTGATCCAACCCTGAACATCAGCGTAAGTAAATTCATTGGTCGAACTTTGAACATCAATAATGCGATCGATCGCGCGTGAGATCCACGAACCACCATTCACTCGATCAGCAGCGAGTTCGCGTGCGCGATGTACTTGCTCTGCAACGTTGGCGAGATGGAAATATGTACTAAAAGCACGAACGAGAAGAATCTCTTGATCATCGGTGAGGCCTTCGAGGGCTGCTGCGCCATCTCCTTCGCGCACCGCTTTGCGGACTTCTTCAACGAGGGCGAGCAATTCAGGGCTCTCTTGGCGGACTAGGCTCTGGCCCAAGAGGTCGCCAAGTCGGCGTACATCACTTCTTAGATCAAGGTCATCAGTTGCCACTGGCTAATCATTACAGGTTTAATTAGGTGCTTCACCCCCCTCTCATTCGAGTGCGGGGGTATCAGTGCGTTCATAGGCGCAAAATCGCAGGATCCAGGAGAGAGGCGGGAAAGATTTAATGTCCCTGTTACAAGCCTTCTCACATATTGAACTCACTGCGAAGGATCTGCACCTCACTGAATCCTCGATCTGCATTCCTTCGACCCAGGGGCTCTTCGCTGCAATCACTTCGCAGAGTAGGCCGGTCTTGCTCGTGACGCCATCCTCGCGCCGGGCTGAAGAGTTAGTTGATGAACTCCGTACCTATATCGGAGCCGATCTTGTCGACCTCTTCCCGCCATGGGAGACACTTCCGCACGAGCGACTCAGCCCAAAGAACGACACCGTTGCTGCTCGGTTTAAGGCGCTCCACCGGTTAGCTTCCAAGCAGCCACCTCGCGTCTTAGTGACATCAATTCGAGGGCTGATTCAGCCAATCATTGCCACGGTTCTTGATGCAAAACTTCCAGTTCTTGAAATCGAGAAGTCATTCTCGATGCCAGAGCTGATTGAGTCCCTCGCATTTCTTGGTTACACACGTACAGACTTAGTTGAACGTCGTGGTGACTTTGCGGTTCGTGGTGGAATCATCGATCTCTTCCCACCTGATCTCGAACATCCGATTCGCGTTGACTTCTTTGGGGACGAGATCGAAGAGTTGGCATATTTCACAGTTGCAGATCAGCGCACCTATGCACCAGTTGTCGGTCAACTGACTATTTATCCGTGCAGAGAGTTACTACTCACTCAAGAGGTAAAAGATCGAGCCCGGTACCTTGCGGCCGAATTTCCTCAACTCACTGAGATGTGTAGCAAGATCGCCGAGGGCATCAGCGTCGATGGCATGGAGTCCCTCATTGGATTACTCAATACATCACTCGAATCTCTCATTCATTTCCTGCCCAAGGAGTTTCAGATCTTGCTGATCGATCAACCGCGCATCACCTCGCGTGCTATTGATCTGATCGATACGAATAAAGAGTTTCTCGATGCCTCGTGGTCGAATGCGGCCCTCGGTGGCAAGGCACCGATCGATGTCACCGGCGGACTTGAATCTGGTGGATATTTCACTCTGACCGACCTCACCGATCGAGCCCGTGATCGTGGGTGCGGATGGCATTACCTCAATCTTTACGCATCCGATTATTCAGCTGAAGCTGATGCCGAACCGATGGATTTTGAGGCGCTTCCGGTCTATCGCAATGACCTGACCGCAGTAGAAGCTGACCTGAAGAGGTGGATCGCCGAGAACTATCTCGTGATCTTTAGCGCTGCTGGTGCCGGAATCGTTGAGCGATTTAATAATCTCTTTATCGAGGCCGATCTGCCGACAAGAGTTGAGAGATCAATCGATTCACAGCTCACTCGAGATGTTATCCATCTGATCACAACTCCGATCGAGCATGGTTTTATCTCAGATGGCACAAAGACAGTCTTGATCACTGAGAAAGATATCTCGGGGCAGCGAAGTTCTAATAAGGATCAAGCCCGGATGCCATCAAGGCGTAAGAAGGCGATCGATCCCATCGAACTTAAACCTGGGGATTATGTCGTTCATGAGCAACATGGAGTCGGCCGATATATCGAACTTGTGCAACGAACCGTCGGTAAGAGCGCTCGCGAGTATCTCGTCATCGAATATGCATCATCCAAACGCGGCCAACCGGGCGATCGACTCTACATTCCAACAGATTCACTTGAGCAAGTAACAAAATATGTCGGGGGAGAGGCGCCAGCCGTTCACCGAATCGGCGGAGCAGATTGGCAGAATGCCAAACGTCGTGCCCGCAAGGCAGTAAAACAAATCGCTGCAGAACTCATCCAACTCTATGCCGCGAGAATGGCCGCTCCAGGATTTGCCTTCTCACCTGATACGCCATGGCAGCGAGAGTTAGAGGATGCTTTTGCTTATGTAGAGACGACCGATCAGTTGTCGACGATCGAAGAAGTGAAGCGCGATATGGAGGCCTCACATCCGATGGACCGCATCGTCTGCGGTGATGTGGGGTATGGCAAGACCGAGATTGCAATCCGCGCTGCCTTCAAGGCGGTGCAAGATGGAAAGCAAGTTGCGGTCTTAGTTCCGACGACACTCCTTGTGCAGCAGCATCTGACGACATTCTTCAATCGCTATACGGGTTTCCCCGTAAAGGTTGCAGGCCTCTCGCGTTTCAATACCGCCAAAGAGGGCAAAGAGATCATCGCCGGTCTTGCAGATGGGTCGATCGATATTGTCATTGGAACCCATCGGCTGCTCTCAAAAGATGTGCAGTTCAGGGACTTGGGACTGATCATTGTCGATGAAGAGCAGCGCTTTGGAGTTGAGCATAAAGAAGAGTTGAAGAAGGCTCGCACCAATGTGGATGTGCTCTCGATGTCCGCGACTCCTATTCCGCGTACTTTGGAGATGGCGATTACGGGAATTCGAGAGATGTCGAATATTACGACTCCGCCAGAAGAGCGACATCCAGTGCTCACTTATGTTGGCTTCTATGATGACAAGCAAGTGGCTGCAGCGATACATCGCGAACTCTTACGTGACGGCCAGATCTTCTATGTCCATAACCGAGTGGACGATATCGACTTTGTCGTTGAACGATTAAAGAAGTTGGTCCCAGAAGCTCGTATCCGAGTTGCACACGGACAGATGGGTGAGCGCGAACTCGAGGATGTGATTCTAGGTTTCTGGGAGAAGGACTTCGATGTTCTCGTCTCTACAACAATCATTGAGAGTGGAATCGACATTCCGAATGCAAACACACTCATTGTCGACCGCGCAGATATCTTTGGACTCTCGCAGTTACACCAGCTGCGCGGCCGGGTTGGACGAAGTCGCGAACGAGCCTATGCATACTTCCTCTACTCAGCAGATAAGCCGTTGACAGAGATTGCACTCGATCGACTTACAACTATTGCAACAAATACTGACCTTGGATCAGGTATGCAGGTGGCTCTTAAGGATCTCGAGATTCGCGGAGCAGGCAATCTTCTTGGAGGAGAGCAGTCCGGCCACATCGCAGAAGTTGGCTTCGATCTCTATATGCGGATGGTCGGCGAAGCGGTCGAAGATTTCAAGACAGGTTTTGTTGATATCAATCCACGGATCAAAGAATGCAAAGTTGAGTTGCCCATTACCGCCCACCTTCCCGTCGATTATCTGCCATCAGAGCGGCTGCGCCTTGATCTCTACCGCCGCATGGCGGATGCTGCCGAACCAAAAGATCTCGATGCGATCGTTGAAGAACTCGTCGATCGTTTTGGCGAACTGCCCGAGGCTGCGAATACCCTGATAGATGTCGCTCGCTTACGCGTTCGAGCGAAGCAATTAGGGCTCTCCGAGGTGGTCCTGCAAGGAAAGTTCCTCAAGCTAGCCCCAGTCACCCTGCCAGAATCACTACAACTACGCCTGACCCGGATGTACCCAGGATCCCTCATCAAGAGCGCTGCTCAGTCGATCTTGGTCGCTCGTGCCGCGGGGCCGAATTGGCAGGCGAGCGGGGATCTAGGGGATACTTCGATCCTGCCGTGGACTATGGAAGTCCTCAACTCAATCCTTAAGTAATGGAGCCAGTCTTGAAATCGACACAGCGCACTGCACACCTAAAGTTTGGCAAGAAGGCCCAGAAGGTCACCGCACTCGTCTCGATTTCGACCCTCCTCTTCCTTGCAGGCTGCACCAGCACAACTGCTGCAGTGACTGTTGGTAAGAACAGCACATCCGTAGCTCGCGTCCAAGAGAGCGTCACAAATATTCTCAATGCTCGCAAGGGTGTCGACACAACCGGCATGAATCTCCTCACCGGCGCAGACCTTGCGACTAGCCAGGCACAATTTTTCTTGATCTCTCAACTTCTTGAAGATGAAGGTAAGTCGATCGGCATCACCGTCACTCCGGCAGAGGCGATCAAGGAGAAGAATGTTGCGATCAAGCAGGTTGGCGGAGCAGCAGCTCTTCCTAAGGCACTCGTAGGCGCAAATATTGATGAGAAGAATCTCGATCTTTACTTCACAAGCGTTCTCTACTCACAACGTTTAATCGCTGCCATCGAAAAAAGTGGCATGAGTGCAGCGAATGCACCTGCAGCACTCACACTTGCAATCTCTGAGATGGCGAAGAAAGAGGGAATCAAGGTCAACCCTCGTTACGGCAAGTGGGATTCAAAGACTGCGACTTTGGTTGCCAAAGATACGACTTCTGGCGCAGTAAAAACTAAGTAATGTCTGAACTCAATCGCCTCCGAGAGGTGATGGATCGCCTCCGTTCGCCCGGGGGCTGTCCGTGGGATGCCGAGCAGACTCACGCCTCTCTTCTTAAGTATCTGCTCGAAGAGAGTTATGAGTTCGTTGAGGCAGTTGAGCAGAATGACCGGGCGGCAATCAGAGAAGAACTGGGAGATCTCCTTCTTCAGGTCTACTTCCACGCGCGGGTTGCCGAGGATGATCCAACCGACCCATTCGATGTCGAAGAGGTTGCCGGTGCTGTGGCAGATAAGCTCGTTCGCAGGCACCCACATGTCTTTAGCGATGCGGTAGCCGAGACCAGTGAAGATGTCATGAAGACCTGGGAGGCGCAGAAAGTCGCCGAAAAGGGTCGAACTTCAGCCTTAGATGGGGTGCCATTAGCTCAACCTGCGCTCATGTTGGCGAATAAACTGGCCTACAGAGTTGATAAATTTGGCTATGGGTTCAGCGTTGAACATCCTGTCACAATCGACGATTCAACGACTGAAGAAGGCCTCGGCGAGATCCTCTTTGGAATCATTGAGCAGGCCCAGAAACAAGGTTTAGATGCCGAAGCAGCGTTGCGCGGTGCAGTGTCGAAGTACATCCGAATGATCGAAGCATACGAACGTAATGAAAAGGAGAACGCCCATGGCGCTCATTGATGCAGTACACGCCCGTGAAATCTTAGACTCTCGTGGAAATCCAACGGTAGAAGTCGAAGTTATTCTTGAAGATGGAACTACTTCACGCGCAGGTGTGCCAAGCGGCGCATCCACAGGTGCATTTGAAGCGGCCGAACTCCGCGATGGTGGCAAGCGCTACCTCGGTAAGGGCGTTGAGAAGGCTGTTCACTTTGTAAACGACGAACTCGCTCCAGCAGTTATTGGCTATGACGCTCAAGATCAGCGCATGGTCGATGCCGAGCTGATCGGAATCGATGGCACAAAGAACAAGTCACGCGTTGGCGCAAATGCGATTCTCGGCGTCTCACTCGCAGTCGCGCGTGCAGCTGCTGATTCAGCCGATCTCTCACTCTTCCGCTATGTCGGTGGACCAACCGCTCATACCCTTCCAGTTCCAATGATGAATATCCTCAACGGCGGTGCACATGCTGATACCAACGTTGATATCCAGGAGTTTATGGTTGCACCTATCGGCGCAGAGTCTTTCAAAGAGTCACTACGTTGGGGCGCAGAGATCTATCACAGCCTCAAGTCTGTTTTGAAGAAGCGTGGTCTTGCGACTTCGATCGGCGATGAGGGTGGCTTCGCGCCAAACCTTGAGAGCAACCGCGCTGCACTCGACTTGATTCTCGAAGCAGTTACTGCGGCCGGATTCAAGCCAGGCAAGGAGATCGCACTTGCGATGGACGTTGCTGCAACTGAGTTCCACGAAAAGGGTAAGTACAAGTTTGAAGGATCTGATCGCACATCTGACCAAATGATCGCTTACTACGCAGATCTCGTCGCTTCTTATCCAATCGTCTCGATCGAAGACCCACTTGATGAAGATGACTGGGAGGGTTGGGCAAAGATGACGGCTGAACTCGGCCAGAAGATTCAGATCGTCGGAGATGACCTCTTCGTGACTAATCCTGAGCGTCTCGCAAAGGGAATTTCGCTCAATACTGCGAATGCTCTCTTGGTGAAGGTCAATCAGATCGGAACTTTGACTGAGACGATCGATGCAGTCTCAATGGCGCACCGTGCTGGCTATCGTTCAATGATGTCGCACCGCTCTGGTGAGACTGAAGATACGACGATCGCTGATCTCGCTGTTGCACTTGAATGCGGTCAGATCAAGACAGGTGCTCCAGCTCGATCTGAGCGCGTAGCGAAGTACAACCAGTTGCTTCGTATCGAGGAAGAACTTGCAGATACTGCGCTCTACGCAGGTCGCGCAGCTTTCCCTCGCTTTAATGGATAATTAAGACTGTGAAGTGGCTACGAGGGGTATCAGGGCGAAACCTTGCGGTTGCGACCGTACTCTTCGTAGTCGCTATTACATTGGCACCACCGCTACAGCGTTACTTTGCCCAACGTGCGCAGATCAATGCACTTCGAGTTCAGCTCCATGATTCACAGGCAACGTTGGAAGCCGCAACGAATGATCTTGCTCGTTGGAATGATCCAGCCTATGTCGCTTCGCAAGCGAGATCACGACTACATTATGTATTTCCGGGGGAGCACCAGTACATCGTGATTGGCGCAACGACCTCAGCATCATCGTCAAGCCAGGCCGCAGGAAAGATCTCAACCGATATTCCGGCAGGACTTCCTTGGTACTCCAAAGTTATCTCATCGATCACTAGTACAAATGTGAGCCCATAGCGATGTCATTTAAATCTTCAGATAAGAAGCCGACACAAGCTGATCTAGATTCGATCGGACTTCAACTTGGTCGCACACCTCGCGATGTTCATGAGATCTCATCACGCTGTCCATGTGGCAAGCCAGCAGTTGTTGCGACCCCACCTCGCCTTTCGGATGGAACTCCATTTCCAACTTTTTATTATGCGACCTGCCCACGATTGACCGGCGCAATCTCTACATTAGAGACAACGGGAATGATGGCCGAGATGGAAGGACGCCTTGCAACCGATCCTGATCTTGCCGCCGCTTATCAGAAGGCACATGAGCAGTACTTGGCAGCGCGAAATGCACTTGGCATGGATGTCCCTGAAGTTGATGGAATCACTGCCGGCGGTATGCCGACTCGCGTGAAATGCCTTCACTCACTCGTTGCCCACTCGCTGAGCGCGGGACCAGGGGTCAATCCCTTTGGGGATGAGGCACTTGCTGCACTTCCGAAGTGGTGGGAGGGTGAATCATGCGAGTAGCTGCGATCGATTGTGGCACAAACTCGATCAGACTCTTGATCGCTGATATTCATGATGGCCAGTTCAAAGAGGTTCATCGCCAGATGGAAGTTGTACGTCTTGGCCAAGGAGTTGATAAGAACAAGGCCTTTGATCCAGAAGCGATCGAGCGCACGCTCAAAGTCACTGGCGAGTACGCCCGAGTAATTGCAGCAAAAGGCGTTGAGAAGATTCGCTTCTGCGCAACGAGCGCTACTCGCGACGCGAGCAATCGTCAGATCTTTATTGATGGCGTCAAAGCGATTCTAGGTATCGAACCTGAAGTAATTCCAGGTGAAGAGGAAGCCGCACTCTCTTTCATGGGTGCAACGAAAGAGCTTTCAGCACTTGATGGACCATTCTTAGTTGTTGATATTGGCGGGGGATCTACTGAGTTTGTGCTCGGTACAGACCGCGTTGAAGCGGCTCGCTCTGTAAATATTGGTTGTGTGCGTATGGCAGAGCGCCACTTGAATCAGCAACCCCCAACTCTTGATTCGGTGGCAAGTGCTACACGCGATATTGATGAAGCGATTTCAGAAGCTGCCAAAGATGTAGCCATTACATCTGCCAAGAGCCTGGTCTGTGTTGCCGGAACCGCCACAACCGTGGCCGCCGCCGCTCTCGAATTGAGTGAATATGATCGTTACGCAATTCATCTCTCAAGAATTCCTGCACAGAAGGTTCATGATGTTGCGGCAATGTTCCAAGCGATGAGCCGTGAAGAGATTGCAGCGCTGGGATATATGCATCCGGGACGCGTTGATGTCATTACTTCCGGATCACTCGTCCTATCTCGCGTCCTGCAGGCTACAGGCGCTTCAGAGTTCATCGCATCCGAGTCAGATATCTTGGATGGTATCGCTTGGAGTTTGGCACGTGAGCCCCACTAAAACGCTGCCTTTGCTTGATAAGGCGATCGTGAAATGCACACTCTGTCCGCGACTGGTTGAATGGCGTGAAGAAGTAGCCGTTACAAAACGTAAGGCGTACGAGAATGAGAAGTATTGGGGAAAGCCCGTCCCAGGTTTTGGTCCAGCCGATGCTCGCTTCATAATCCTTGGGTTAGCCCCAGGCGCACATGGTGCGAATCGCACCGGGCGAGTATTTACAGGAGATTCATCAGGGGATTGGCTCTATCGCGCCCTACATAAAGCGGGCCTCGCAACTCTGCCAACTAGTACTTCAAAAGATGATGGTCAAGAATTGATCGATACTCGAATCCTCTGCGCCGTTCGATGCGCACCGCCGGATAACAAGCCAAGCACCGAGGAGAAAGCTGCGTGTGCACCCTTCTTCCAAAATGAGATTGCGCTACTCATGCCGACTGCACGCACCTTCTTCGCCTTGGGAAATCTGGCGTGGACTCAGATTTACTCAACCCTGACAGATATGGGTGAGGTATTACCAAAGCCACGACCTAAATTTGGCCACGGCGAATCCTTCACATTCACTGGGAGAGATGGCGTTCAGCGATTAGTACTTGGAAGTTATCACCCAAGCCAGCAGAATACATTCACAGGCAAGCTCACCGAGAAGATGCTCGATGCTGTCATCATGAAGGGAAAGAACTTTGGAGTTTAGGTTTGAAAACCCTCTCTTCGAGTGGCGCGGCCCAGCACCTTTCTTCTTCGTAAAGATCGAAGAGGATATGAGCGCTGATATCAAGATCGCGGCGAAAGGTCTCTCCTACGGCTGGGGAGTGCTTCCAGCCACTGCCACAGTTGGAAAGACGACCTGGACAACCGCGCTCTTCCCTAAGGATGCCTGCTATCTCTTGCCAATGAAGGATGCGGTGCGTGAGGCTGAAGGCATCGAAGAGGATCAGATCGTCAAGGTAAAGATGTCCCTTGGCAAAAAGAAGGCTTAATTACTAGATTCGATTGAACGGTCGGGGTACTGTCCCGTTATGGCACGCGAGCGAGTCGTTCTTCCACGGAATATCCGGCTGTTGCCGCTGGTTGCCATTATTTTTTTTAGTTCATCAGGTGGACCGTACGGAATTGAGAGCGTTCTCTCTACCTCGGGCATCGGCATGTCGCTTCTCTTGCTTGTGGCGGTTCCCATTCTGCTCTCACTTCCGATGTCCTTGATGAATGCGGAGCTGAGTTCGTCTCTCCCACTCGAGGGTGGTTTCTACTCGTGGGTAAAGGTGGCGTGCGGTCCATTCTTTGGATTTATGGAAGCTGCGTTAAGTTGGATGGCCTCGTGGCTTGATACAGCGCTTTACCCCGTCATCTTTGTTGATTACCTTTCAATTTGGGTGCCAGGAGTGGCAAGGGGCAAGCATGTCTTCTTCTCATTCTTTGGCGGCAATTTTAGTTTAGATGCACATTGGCTTACCGCTATAGCGGTGATGATCCCGCTAGCGATCATGAATATTCGAGGTGTCCAGATTGTCGGACGAGCCATGATTGCATCATTGGTGATTCTCTTTGCCCCGCTCATCATCTTCATCCTCCTTTCATTTGCACATTTCACATCACATCCAAATGCGCACATATTCACTCCGATGACACTCCCGGGTCAATCATTCTTTGGTTCTGCAGGGGCGGGGCTCGGGATCATATTGTGGAGCTATATTGGGTACGATTCAGCGACAACCACAAGCGGGGAAATAGAGAACCCATCTTTCGCATATCCACGAGCTCTCATGCTTAATTTGCCGTTGATTGCACTGAGTTACACACTCCCAATATTGGCTGCCCTAGCATCAGGACTGCACCTTCACGACGTTTCAAAGTGGGATAATGGTGATTTCGCTAATGCAGCGAGCTTGGTTGGTGGTTCCTGGCTGAAGAATTCACTCATCGTAGGTGCGCTTGTCGCACAAGCGGGTTTGTTCTCCTCCTTTTTGCTCTGCATGTCCAGATTGCCATTCATGCTTGCTGCGGACCGATATCTGCCTAAGCAGATGTCTAAGATTTCACCTAATACTCAGACCCCCGTGCGAGCTATAGTCGTAAGCGTTTGCATCTACGCATTCTTCGCTTCGCTCAACTTCACCACCTTGATTGATTCAGATATGGTGCTCACCCTTTTCGCACTCATGCTTGAGTTTTTGGCACTAGTCGTGCTCAGATATAAATTCCCTCATATGAAACGACCATTCAAAATCAAGGGAGGATGGTTTGGAGTAATTGGCGTCTGTATTACACCAGCGTTACTTACTCTCTGGTTGCTTCAGAGCACTTTTGTTACTGAACCACTCTCGTTTTGGCTTGGAATAGGGCTCACTCTCTTCGCAGCGGTAGCATTCTTCGTGCTGAAGAAGTTTATAAAGCGAGATCAACCAGATGCTGAACTTGACCTATCGGGGATTGATTTCGGTGATGGGCTCGTCCCGGATGCCCCAAGGAGAACCATATTCAACTAACTTCTCCAAGAAGGGAAGTGGTGGATTCATCTCGGGACCATTAACCCCTTGAGGCTTCCAGACTCCCTCATGAATCAGCTCCATTGCAATAACGGGATTAATGGCAGTCTGCCACACGACCGCTTGATCGCCATACTCCGCCATCGTTATCGCATTATTAACTACATGGTAAAGGTAATGCGCCTTCGGCTTACCCATTTTGTCGAGGCCTTGGACCAGTAAGCCAGCACATGTTTTACCAGTCATCAACGGCCCAAGTTCGGCCGGATTTGGAAGGATTGCCGCAAGGAAATCTCGGGGGGAAATTGAGGCACCGTTTCCATGTGGAATAGCGACCGGATCAGTACGATCCAATCCGAGGCTGTGAATCGCTTTTAGAATTCCTATGAACTTATCACCTAGGCCATACTTAAATGCCACCTCACCAACGTCGATGTAGCGAGGAATGAGGATTACCTCCTCGTGCTCAACATTGACACACTCAACTGGACCGATACCTTCAGGGAAGTTGAAGGTGACGGCACCCGAAAATGGCGGAGTAGTGAACCAACCTCGCTCCTTCTCCCACATTACTGGAGGATTTAAGCACTCCTCGATGGTAGTCCAGATCGAAAATGAAGGTGCGAACTCATATCCAGAAACCTCAAGATTCGAACCATCGATCACATGCATAAGGTCGACTTGTGAAAAGAGTTCATCAGCCGCGTATTTGGCAAAGATATTACTTAAACCTGGTTCGATACCCATCCCCAGGAGTGCGAAGTTCTCGCTCCAGGAAGCTGCTCGCGCAAATTGTTCATCTCCAAATTTAACACCGGTCTTATTAAACGGATCAATTGGGTCAGGGCGCGTAAGTGACATCGCCATGTCTAAATAGTTTGCCTTCTCCTCTTCGCATGCTATGAAAATGGGCATCACGAATCTTGGGTCAACTGCATTGATAACAAGATCGGGTGAGGTCTTTCCAATTAATTCTCTTACGCTCTCGATCTTAGAAGCATCGACTCTGGCTGATCTTATTCGTGGGTCGGATAGCCGATTAACGGCGGATTCAGCGCGCTTTTCATCAAAATCAGCCACCACCATTGAAGTAAGGAAATTCCTTCTGGAGGCGATATTTGCAATCGAACTTCCCACCCCACCTGCGCCAATAACGAGAACCTTCACGATACTTTTCTCCAGTCGTTTCAGGTGATACTAACTCGATTTCTAAGAGGAATCTAGAGAAACGCTATTTCGGCTCTATAATGAACTGATGCGGATGTAGTGAAGTGGCATCACGTTAGCTTCCCAAGCTGAAAGTGCGGGTTCGATTCCCGTCATCCGCTCCAAAAGCAGGCGAGTGAGAGTAATCTGCAATTGTGATCACTCGGGGTAGTCGGCCAATCGCAGTTCTAGCGCTCTCTTCACTCATTTTCTTTGGACCCTTCGCTCCATGGGGGCAGGCCAGTGAAGTAAGTCCAGTACTTCCCAACTCACAAGTGACTCCTGGCGCAATCAATCCAGCGGTGACTCAGAACAATATTGGAGAGACGATCTGCGTCTTGGGTTATACGAAGACAATTAGACCACCATCTTCTTACACAACCGCGCTAAAGAAGTCGCAACTTCGGACGCATCCTTATTCATCCTTCGGAAGTACAGATACCAGACTCTTTGAAGAGGATCACCTCATTCCCCTTGAACTAGGTGGGCATCCAACGAGCCCAAAGAACCTATGGCCCGAACCTTGGAGCGGCACATCTGGTGCGCGATTAAAAGATGCCCTGGAGAACAAGCTTCATTTGCTCGTCTGCTCACATACGTTGACATTGAAGGTTGCGCAAAAGGCGATTGCAACTAATTGGTATCTGGCCTATCATACTTACGTCAAAGGACAGTAACGAGTTTCAATCCGTTCGCAAAGGTGATCAGTTGATTGAGGGTGAAGCCACCTTGCGTGCCGACGCGAATGTAGGTTGATGCTCGAGTCTTCGACTTAGGAGTGACAAAGGTGATCTCACCACCATGTGTTGAGAAATCAGATTTCGTACAGTTCTTACTCGCGCAGTAAATCCCGACATTCGCTCTGATGCCATTGATCGTTGTAGTCCCTAAAGGTTGCGGATTATCAACGCCGGTGCAGTTGTACTGTGCAGATGTTTCAACGAGAGCAATGCCGTGATCCATTTCGCCAAAGCCAGCGAGAAGGTACTTCTCCCGCTTGGGAAAGAGACGACAAGGTCGAACTTCAAAGTTGAGCGGCTTTAAACCGAGGGTGTTGCTTGGTTGATAGACCTGATAAGAGACCTGAGATTGGAGAGTTTGGTATTTATCCGAACTAGCAGGTGCCAATGGCGAATTGAGAAGAAGAAGTAGCAAAGCAACAAGCGAGATTGCCAACTTCCTCATGGATAAAGACCGCGTAGGTGGTGCGCTTCGGCAACTCTGCCGACGCCGATCATGAGTGCGCTATCGCGCCATGTCACTCCCTTTGAAGTCGACATTGACTCAACCTCTTTGAGTGCCTTCATCATGATGGATGAGAGGTTCTCTCTTACTTCATCGGCCGTCCAGAAGTAGTTCTGCTTATCTTGGACCCATTCAAAGTAAGAGACGATTACTCCACCAGAGTTAGCCAAGATATCTGGAACGACAAGGATGCCATTTTCTTGCAGAATCGAATCTCCTTCGGGGCTGGTTGGGCCATTTGCCCCCTCAACCACGATCTTTGCCTTAACCCCTGGGGCCGTTTCTTCGGTGAGTGCGTCAGCCAGGGCTGCAGGTATCAGCACATCAACATCAAGATGCAGCAGCTCTTCATTGGTGAGAGTGTCACAACCTGGCAAGTCAAGATTGTTGTGAGTAACGAAGTGATCCCAGAGTGCAGCAACAGATGGAAATCCTGTGACTCCACCGTTGACATCAGAGACCGCCACAATCTTCATCCCCATATTTTCTAGCGCGACAGCGGCCCAATAGCCCACTTTTCCAAATCCTTGGATCGCTACCGTTGCACCTTTGATATCGATGCCACGTGCACGTAGAGCTTCTCGCGTAGCGATTGCCACTCCATCACCCGTCGCAGTGGTGCGACCGAGTGAACCACCGAGCACGATCGGCTTGCCAGTGACAACACCAGGAACTGAGAATCCGGCGTTTACAGAATAGGTATCCATCATCCATGCCATATTGCGCTCATCTGTACCGACATCAGGAGCTGGAATATCGCGCTCTGGCCCGATGATCGGCAAGATCTCTGATGTGTATCGACGAGTGAGGCGCTCATTCTCTTGCATGGAGAGAGTTCTGGGATCAATCGCAATTCCACCTTTTGCGCCACCGTAAGGGAGATTGGTGAGCGCACATTTCCAGGTCATCAACATTGCAAGTGAGATAGTTTCATTGAGATCTACATGAGGGTGGTAGCGCACTCCACCCTTTGATGGGCCGCGGGTTGTTGAGTATTGAACTCGGAATCCGTCATACATCTCGACATCGCCATTATCGCGGCGGAGTGGAACTGCGACCTGTAGGACGCGCCTCGGAGTTGAAAGGGTCTGCCAATCATTCTCTGAGAGACCTAATTTATCGACGGTACTTTGTAATTGAGCCAAGGCAGTATTCAGTGGTGACTTCGTTGTCATAGATCGAGCATATAACCTTTGTCCGCTCGAGCGCTTAACGGTCCCCGATGGTGTCGGCGCACTGAATTGCCTGAGTGAATATTGGATTTACGCAGAATTAGCCTAGGATTCGCTCTACGCCCTGGTAACCCAATGGTAGAGGTAGAGGACTTAAAATCCTTTCAGTGTCGGTTCGAGTCCGACCCGGGGCACTATCGTGTTAGTTAAGGCATTATTCGCTCGCCGTTTACCAGTCTTTGAGCCTCATTGGCGCTGTCTCGTGAAAAAGTTAGGTGCTTCCCCAGTGACCGAGCCTGCACACGACCAAAAGGGGATAGCTATGCAACAGTTAGAAATACTGCCAGAGTGCTCTTTTTGCCACTCTCAGGAATTGGAACTTTTCTACACCAAGGGAACTGGACTCGTTGTTCAGTGCTCTGAATGCGGCCTTACGGCTCGTCCTTCACACGAACACCTCGTTTCAAACACCATCACACTCCTCGCTGGCTAAGGCGGGTTAAGGGTCGATTCAACGATAAAGTTTCGCCATGATCGTTGATGTCGCGCTCTATCAAGATGGATTTCGTGCCGAAGGCCCCACCGATATCTCTGACCTTGTAGATATCGCAAGACGCGATGGTGGCTTTGTCTGGGTCGGACTCTCTGAGCCGAGCAAGGCTGAATTCGATATGGTCGTTGGCGAATTGAATTTCCACCCGCTTGCGGTTGAAGATGCAATTAATGCAAAGCAGCGGCCCAAGATCGAAGATTATGAAGGCCTTACCTTCTTCGTTCTCAAAACCGTCTTCTTTGACCAGAAGGAACAAGAGATCACTACGGGCGAACTCCTCTGTTTTATCGCAGATCACTTCATCGTGATCGTCAGGCATGGTGAGGGTTCACCTCTTGCAACAGTCCGGCATGATTTAGAAGAACGACCAGATTTGCTCAAACTTGGTCCATTCTCAGTACTCCATGCTGTGGCAGACCGCGTGATTGATGGGTACACCTCGATCGGAGCAGCTCTCGAACAAGAGGTAGTAGCCGTTGAAAATAGAGTCTTCAATGGAAGGCGTCAGACCTTCTCGCAGGAAATCTACTTCCTCAAGAGAGAGATCATTGAGTTCAAGCATGCGATAGAGCCGCTTCTTCTTCCCATCAATAGGCTCTCGAGTGGATTTGTCGCGGCTGTGCCTGAAGGTATCAAACCCTTCTTCCGAGATACTTCCGATCACCTCACCCAAGCGATCGATCAAGCTAACGGCTTGGACTCCTTGATTACATCCGTCCTGCAGGCTGACTTGGCTCATATCCAAGTACAACAAAATATCGATGTGAGAAGAATTTCTTCGTGGGTCGCACTCGCTTCTGGGCCGACGATGTTGGCTGGAATCTATGGAATGAATTTCCACCACATGCCTGAATTGGGGACGCGATACGGGTATTACGTGGTGCTTGGAGTGATGGTCTCACTCACTGGATTTCTCTTCTGGAAATTCAAGAAGTCTGAGTGGCTTTGATCAGTATTAGTTGTTATCAAAGACTTTGATCGAACCGTCGTAGCAAGCGACCCAAGTGCGAGCGGTCGGCGCATCATAGGTGACTCCGATAGGTTCTTTGCAGACTTTAATCGATTGCAGAATCTTCATATCTCGGGCACGAACTTTTGAGACCGTGCCACTATCAAAATTGACTACGAAGAGTGCAGAGCCGTCACTAGAGATTGCCAGGCTGCGAGCTGCCTTTCCGGTCGTGATCACTGCAGACATTTTCTTGGTAGTTAGGTTCCAGGCAGCAACTCTTCCAGAGAGATTGAGAGTGGCGTAGAGCATGCTGTTATCTGGTGAGAGCACCACCGCACGCGGGTTCAGGCCGATAGGAATATAGGTCTGAGTGAATGTGGTGAGATTCAAGACGTGGATCCGATTTCCACCCATCTCGGCGATGTAGGCAAAACGTGAATCCTTGCTCACGGTTATTCCGCGGGGATAGGCCCCGATCTTTATCGTCTTCACGACCTTCTGCGTATCCACGGAGATCATCTTGAGATCGTACGAACACCAATTCGTGACCAAGATATATTTATTATTTGGCGTGACCTCGACGACCTTTGGCACAGTTCCAACTGGGTAGATATTGTCGATTTGATAAGTCGAAAGATTGATCCGATAGAGAAAGCTAGAGTCGAACTTTGAATTGGGCGAGCAGGTGTCATGGCCCTCATGGTCATAACCCGGTCCATACATGGCGTAGTTGGTGACGTAGAGGTACTTGCCATCAGGGGAGTAGGCGCCTTCAACAGGAGCGCCTTTAAAGGTGGCGGTCGATTGGGAGTACCCATAGTGCGAGAGCTGCACCGAGTCAGGGACGGTTGCGACCAATTCGAATGTCTGGGCGTCGTAAATCGTGACGCTGTGGTTGTACATCATGTTATGAGCACTCACTAAGCCAGTGCCTGAGGAGCGAACAGATTTAGGCGAGATAGCGCCAGTAATGGTCTTTATCAGGGTCATCTTCGTATCGCTAGAAAGCACTTCGCTCTGCGCCATTGTGGGAATGGCACAGAGCGCAAGTACTAAAGCAAGGATCGAGTACTTTTGACGCATACCCGAAGAGTAATGGTTATGACTGTTGGTTAATTGACCACAATGTCCAGATGTGAGTGCGGACCGAGCGTGGCTGCTTCAAGATCGTCGTGATCTGGAAGGCGATATCTTCTGAACGAAGGAAGCTTGCAAGAACTGGAGTGCCTGCGGTGCGACCTGCGCCGATTGCAAACTCAGTCTCTGTGCCTGCTGGGCAGACGAGTGCAACACGTACACCCTTTTCGCGAAGTTCGCGATCGAGTCCACCTGCGAGGCCAACCTGGGCATGCTTGGTTCCTGCGTAGATAGATTCATCGCCGCCGCCACGGAAGCCTGCGACAGATGAGACGATGACGATATCGCCAGCCTTCTTCTCAATCATGGTTGGAAGGCATGCGCGGATGATATGAACCGTACCTTCGTAATTGGTACGCATCATGCGATTTACTTCATCATCACTGTAATCCAAGATCGATCCATACATACCAATTCCTGCATTTGGAACAACCGCATCAATCGTCCCGAACTTATCGATCGCAGCTTTTGCGATTGCACGAGAGATCGCTGGATCAGAACAATCGCCTGCCACGTAGACGGCATTTGCCTCGCCAAGTTCTGCAACGATGCCTTGAAGGCGCTCTTCACTTCGCGCATTGAGGACGACCTTTGCGCCCTGTTCAACGAGTTCCTTTGCGGTAGCTGCGCCCATGCCAGCTGTGGCTCCGGTAATAACAACGACTTGGTCTTTGAGGTCTCTGAGTGTGTATGTCATGCCGTGAGTATGGAGGACGGGGGATTCACCCGCAACAGTTGGGCCCGTTTGAGCGGATCTCGTGACCCCCACCCGGGGATATACTTCGAGGGTAGTTTCCGGGGTCGGTGTAATTCCGAACCGGCAGTAAAGTCTGCGACCCGTTGGCAGCCAGCGAACGGTGGATCTGGTGAGATTCCAGAACCGACGGTGAAAGTCCGGATGAGAGGGAGCTATCAAGGTATTCGCGTACCTTTATTTCGCTATTGCCTGTGCGCTTTCAGCACGGCTTTTCTGCGATCCCACCCCGGGCTTAGTCGAACGGGGGATCTATGAGCACTTCTTATGAAGACGCTATGCGTCATGCACTCTCCCTTGCTCTGCGCGGAGAAGGTCGCACTGGATCTAACCCCATCGTTGGTGCTGTGATCATCGATGCTGAAGGAAATCTTGTGGCAGAAGGCTTTCACGCCGGCGGAGATCATGCTGAAGTGGTCGCTATTAAATCTGTAGCAAGAATTCCCGAAGGTTCAACCATTGTCGTGACGCTAGAACCATGCAACCACACGGGTAAGACTGGACCGTGCACCGAAGCGATCATTTCTGCTGGAATCTCGCGCGTTGTTTATGCCGTTGCTGATCCAAATCCCATCGCGGCGGGCGGTTCCGATCGCCTTCGTGCTGCAGGTATTGAGGTTATTGAAGGTGTACTCGCCGCTCCATCACGGTTCTTTAATCGTGCCTGGTTAAGTGTGATTGAAAAGAACCGTCCACTCTTCATCTGGAAAGTTGCCGCGACATTAGATGGCAAGACTGCCGCGCTTGATGGAAGTTCGAAGTGGATTACGAGTGAGTCATCGCGCGAATTCGTCTCTTTGCTTCGACGCAATAGCGATGCGATCTTGGTAGGAACCGGCACTGTGATTGCCGATAACCCTTCATTAGTTCCACATGATGATCAAGAGATCAAAAATCCACTTCGAGTTGTTATGGGGCTACGCGATATCCCTGCAGGATCGATCGTTAAAGATGACCAAGCCGAACTCTTACATATTCAGAGTCACGACTTCAATCAGCTCGTCAGAGAATTACTTGCTAAGGGCGTTAAGCAAGTCTTTGTCGAAGCTGGCAGCGAACTCGGAACCGCGATGATTGAGGCTGGTTTAATCGACGAGATCATGCTCTTCCAGGCACCAACTCTGCTTGGAGCAGGTCAAAACTTCATCGGAGACCTTGGTATTCATACTCTCGATCAACGTTTGGATCTCACGATTCTGGCGACTCGACAGATCGGCAATGACATCTTTACTCATATGAAGGTCGGTGCATAATGTTTACAGGACTCGTTCAAGCAGTAGGAAGCGTCGTGAGTGTGAAGCGCGCCAAAGATAGCGCAGTCTTTACCTTTAAAGCGCCAGATTTTCTTGGGGATAGCAAGGTGGGCGATTCCATCTCGGTAAATGGCGTCTGCCTTACCGCGATCGCGATCAATGGAAATACCTTCGACGTTGATGTCATGGTTCAGACCCTTAACCTCACCTCTCTCAAGGGGATTGATACTGGTTCCAGCGTCAACCTCGAACTCGCGGCGAAGGTTTCAGATCGACTCGGTGGTCATATCGTTCAGGGCCATGTAGATGGCGTGGGCTCCGTTCTTGCAATTACTCCTGGTGAGAAGTGGCAACGAGTTGATATCGCCATCCCATCACACCTCATGAAGTATGTGCAGCCTCAAGGCTCTATTTGTATCGACGGAACATCGCTCACAGTAGGTGAGCTCAACGATGAGAAGAATTCACTCTCAGTCTGGCTGATTCCAGAGACCCTTAGAAAGACAACACTCGGACTACTTCAGGTTGGAACTCTTGTGAATATTGAAGTCGACGTCCTTGCTAAATATGTCGAGCGATTGATGAAGCGAGGCGAAGCGTGAATCTTGAAGCCGCACTAGCGGATTTTGCTCGCGGAAAGTTCGTCATCATTACCGATGATGAGTCGCGCGAGAATGAGGGCGACTTGATGCTCTTGGCCGAAAAGGCGACACCCGAATCGATCGGCTTTATGGTTCGCTATACATCTGGCGTTATCTGCGTTGCCATTACACAGGAGATCGCCCGCACTCTAGATCTGCCACCGATGGTAAAGCGTAATCAAGATCAGAAGCGGACGGCATATACCGTCTCTGTTGACGTTCTTGAGGGCAATACCACTGGCATCAGCGCACAAGAACGTTCGAATACGGTAAACCGCCTTGCCAACCCAGAGGCTCGATCTTCTGATTTCATGCGCCCAGGTCACGTCTTTCCGCTGATAGCGCACAATGATTTATTTGAATCACGCCAAGGCCATACTGAAGCCGGCGTTGTTATGGCTCATTTGGTTGGGGCTCGTCCAGCCACTGCGATCAGCGAGATCGTTATGGAGGATGGCTCGATGGCTCGAGGCGAAGACCTCAAAAAATTCGCAGCCGATCACGAGATCCCAATCTTCACGATGAACGAGCTCATCAGTTACTCCCAGAACCGCCTGCCTGACACTGCGAAGGCTTCGGTTGAGTACTCATGGGCGAAGTTGCCTCGAACAAATGCAGAATGGTCCATCGCGGTTCATAATTCGGCAGGCGGAGCAGAACATGCCATCTTGCGTTTTGGAACCCCTGGCCCAGACGCACTCTTGCGCCTTCATTCAGAGTGCCTGACTGGTGATGCCTTTAGTAGCAAACGGTGCGACTGCGGCGATCAATTGGCAGCCGCAACAGCAGCAATCGAAGAAGCTGGTAGCGGATACATCATCTATCTTCGCGATCATGAAGGTCGCGGCATTGGGCTAAAAGAGAAGATTGCCGCGTATCAACTCCAAGATGCTGGCATGGATACTGTCGATGCAAATCTCGCCCTTGGTCACGATGTTGATGAACGGGATTGGAACGATGCGATTGAGGTGATCGCAAACCTTGGTATCGCCGAGGTTGGATTACTCACCAATAATCCGCAGAAGTCCGAAGCGCTTCGTGCGGCTGGGATTCCTGTGAAGATTGTTGACCTCAAGACGCAGGTCCAACCCGAGAATCGCGACTATCTCTTGACGAAGAAGAACCGCCTCTCACATACACTTGCGATTGACTAAGGAGAAGCTCATGGCCGGAAGTGCACCACAGGTAAAAGTGAACCCACCCAAGGGTTCTAAGGTCGCAATCATTAGCGCCTCGTGGCATACCGATATTTGTGCCGCGCTGATCGCCGGTGCCGTTAAAGCGATGGATGAGTACGCGATCTCCTACGAAGTCTCGTATGTTCCAGGCTCCTTTGAACTGCCACTGGCTGCGCAAAAGGCGCTCGATAAAGGTTTTGATGCAGCTGTAATCGTCGGCCTTGTTCTCAAAGGTGAGACTCCACACTTTGACTATGTCTGCCAGGGCGTCACTCAAGGAGTCATGGATGTGCAACTCTCCCGTTCGAAGCCAATCGGTTTTGGTGTCCTCATGTGTAACGACCTCCATCAAGCGATTGCTCGCATCGGTGGCGTTGCATCGAAAGAAGATAAAGGCTACGACGCCGGAATCGCCGCACTTGCATTGCTAGGGGAGTGATCAGAGTATGAAGAAGATTCTCGTTACTGGAGCATCAGGCTATGTCGGTGGACGACTTATCCAAGAGCTCTTAATCAAAGACTTTAATGTGCGCGTGATGGTCCGTGACCCGCGCAAGATCTCGGGCCAGCCATGGTTTGCAAAAGTCAGCGTTGCAGTAGCAAGTGCTGAAAATCCGGCAGAGCTTGATCAAGCGCTATCAGGGATCGATACCGCCTTCTACCTCATTCACTCCATCAATACTGGCGCTAACTTTGATGAGACCGAAGCCCGAATCGCACAGAATTTCGCTGAGGCATCGCAACGCCAAGGAGTAAAGCAGATTGTTTATCTTGGCGGTATCGCAAATGATAAGAACATCAGTAAGCATTTGCAATCTCGCAAGCAGACTGGAATCTCACTCGCTTCTACATCGGTGCCAGTCATGGAGATTCGCGCTGGCATTATCATCGGTTCGGGTTCTGCAAGTTTTGAGATGCTCCGCCATCTAACCCATCGTTTGCCAGTGATGACAACGCCAAAGTGGGTACGCAATCGCACTCAACCAATCGCGATTCGCGATGTGCTCTGGTACTTAGAGCATGCCGCCGAACTTACAAAGCCGGTAGATGGCATTTTTGATATCGGTGGACCTGAGGTTCTGACGTATGAAGAGATGATGCAGATCTTTGCCAAGATCTCTGGCCTACCTAAGCGCTGGATTGTGAAAGTACCAGTATTGACTCCTGCGCTCTCATCCGCGTGGATTGGCCTAGTGACTCCTGTGCCAACCTCTATCGCACGCCCCTTAGTGCACTCGCTCATCAGTGAAGTTGTTGCAGATCCATCCCGCTCTATTGATGCGGTTATTCCAAAGCCCGAACAAGGATTGATTCCACTTGCCACCGCGATTGAACTCGCGCTCTCGAAAATCTCAGCCAATACCGTTGAGACTCGATGGTCAGATGCAAAGTCTTTGACTGCTCCTTGGGCGAAGGCGCAGAGCGATCCAGAGTGGGCGGGTGAGAAGACCTTCAAGGATCGTCGCGTTCGCGAGACAGATGTCTCAGCGGCAAAGATTTGGGAGGCGATCGAGAAGATTGGCGGCGAGCATGGTTGGTATGGCGTTGACTATCTTTGGTACCTGCGCGGTTTGATTGATCGGATGCTTGGTGGCGTTGGATTGCGTCGCGGTCGCAGAGATCCGAATCATCTCCATGTCGGTGAAGCGCTCGATTTCTGGCGAGTAGAAGAGATCATCCCTGGCCACAAATTGCGCCTTTATGCGGAGATGATTCTGCCCGGTAAGGCGTGGCTTACATTTGAAGTTGTAGAAGCCGATGGCAAGACTCAGGTAATTCAAGAGGCTTCATTCTCACCTCGCGGACTTGGCGGGCAGCTCTACTGGTTAGCGGTATTACCATTCCACTCGCTCATCTTTCCAACGATGCTTCGCAATATTGTGAAGGAAGCTGGACGCGCGCTCTAACTTTAGAAGCGGCGAGCAGCTACGAACTTCACTCTTCCGAAATATGAAGAGAAGGGTTCAATGCGCACACGTGCGCCAGTATGAGGCGCATCGAGCATCTTTCCATTTCCGTAGTAGATACCTACATGTGAGATGGGGCGGCCGAAGAAGACGAGATCTCCAGGTTGAAGCTTGTTCAAAGGAACTGATTTTCCATATCCCGCCTGAGCCGCAGCAGAGTGAGGGAGTGAGACACCAGCTGCCTTAAAGGCCTGCATGGTGAGACCTGAGCAATCCCAGTAGACCAGACCAGCAGCACCGAAGCGATATCTCGATCCGAGTTGTTTCAGGGCGTAACGAATCGCGATGCCCGCACGGCCGCTCACCTTTACACCTTGAGCAGCAAGAGCAAGGGATGCTTGTTGATCAGCGTTATCTTGGTTTGCCTGTAATTTTGCAAGGGCATCACGCTGTTCCTTCGACAACTTGGCTAAAAGCGACTCTGCTTGAGCAAGTTTGCTCTGCGCGAGCGCTTCTTGTTTCGCGTATTTCGCCTTCGCTGCTTTGACCAATGCAAGTTTGTCATTGAGGGTGAGCGAGGTGGCGCGAAGTCGCTGCTCTGCCGTTGTGAAACGGGAGAGCTGGAGCGCCTTCTTTGACGTAACAATGCTTAAAGAGCCAGCCGCTTGAAGATAGAGGGTGGGATTTGAAGAGAAGAGGAGTGACATACCTTGGCTAATTCCGTTGTTCTGGTACTCCTGCCGCGCAATCGCGCCGATCGTCTTCTTGAGTGAGGCTATCGATTGGGTCTGCTGCGAATCTTGCTGCTGGATCGAGTTGAGAGAGCGAGTGAGTCGTCCGAGCTCTACTTGCGCTTGCTGTCCAGCTTCGGCAGCCGCAGCTGCTTGAATCTGGAGATTTGTGATCTGTGCTCGTACAGAAGAGAGCGAAGGTGAAGCGTGAGCAGAACTCTCTGCACCAAGAGAGATCGCTAAGGCCAGGGCAGTGCAGGCGATAGCCGATCTATGCTTGAACATCACCATAGGTTATCGGGTACGAGCCTTGAGCCTCAACTAATACGCTCACTCTGAGCGTGAACTGCTCTCTGTTTTTCGAGTCTCAGGAAGTTGTAAGGAGAGAATAATGACAAATAGGAAGAGAAGAGCTGATACTTCAAATGAGGTTTGATAAGAGAATCGGTCGACGAGGAATCCAACAACGATTGGACAGACGATCATTCCGGCATCACCTGCCATTTGATAGAGCGCAATAACGCGGCCACCTCTTCCGCCGAAGAGATCGCCAACAATAGAGACTGGCGCTGTTCCCATAAATGCGCCACCGAGACCGAAGAGAATCATTAACGCGAAGTAGGACCATTGCTGCGTTGCGAGAATGAGCACTCCCATTCCAAGAGAGATCAGAGTGGAGCCAACAAGAAGACCGAACTTTCGACCGCGACTATCGATAAGTTTACCGGCGGTAACAAGAAGTGACCCTTGGGCCATCGCAGCAAAGGTGAAACCAAAACCAAGAAGGGATGGCGAGAGGTGAAGTCTGCTTGTGACGAAGAGCGGGAGAATGGATGATCGCAAGCCAAAGAGAATCCAGTTCGCCAAGAAGGTGATGATCAGCGCGATGCGATATGGACGAAGTTTCATGGCATCGCGAAGCAGTACTCGATCCTCACTCTGCTGGCTATTGGCGATTGATCGCCCTAGCCGTTTCTCATGGAGGTAGAGGAAGGAGGTGAGCGAGGCTGCAAGGAGGGTTGTCGCGTAGACGAAGAAAGGTGCGCGGAGCGAGATCGCGGAGAGGACTCCGCCAAAGGCAGGCCCAATAACTCCGCCAATAAGAAAGCCCGAGTTATAGATGGATTGAGATTGAGCGCGTTGTGCATCATTCACCGATCGCATTAAGAGCGCGCTCGCTGATACCGAGAACATAGATGAACCAAGTCCACCAGCTGCTCGGAAAATTAAGAGTTGCCAATAAGACTGCGAGAATCCGCAGAGTAAGGATGAGATGGAGACCATTGCCAAGCCAACGCCAAGGGTGAGTCGCTCACCAATGGCATCAACAAATTTTCCAGAGATGAGCCCTGACCCAAATCGCGCGAAGGCGAAGCTCGAGATGATGAATCCAACCTGAGTAGCGTTGGCGTGGAAGGTCTTTGCGAAGAGTGGAATCGCCGGAACGATTAGGCCATAACCAATAGCAACAAAGAAGCCAACCGCCGAGAGGACAAATACCTCGTTCGGCAGCTGGCTTCTATTGATCTTGACTATGCGAGTGCTTCCCCGGCAGCTTCAGTCTTCGCTGCATGGTGTTCAGCTCCGCCACGAAGTGGAACCTCCTTCAGTGCAAAGGCGAAGATCAATCCAAGCGCAGTGACCGGTGCCGCAGCTAGGAAGACGACGTGGAACGACTGCACAAAGGCATGCAAGATGTTCTGCTGAAGTGCTGGCTTAAGCGTCTTGATGATCGCTGAGTTATTTTGAAGATGGCTGAGTGCCTTCACGGCATCGGGTCCAACAGCAGTTGGATCGGCCGCAGCGGTCTTCTTGATCGCTTCTGGCAAGTAGTGCGCTAAGCGACTGGCGTAGATCGAACCGAAGATTGCCACACCAATAGTTGAGCCAACAGATCGGAAGAAGGTATTGGACGATGTCGCAACTCCCATATCCTTGAAGTCGACCGAGTTTTGAAGTGCGATAACGATCGTCTGCATTGAGAAACCAAGACCAGCACCGATCAAGATTGCAAAGATCGACAAGCGCCAGAATGGTGTGCTCTCATTCAAAGTAGACATCAAGAGAATACCGACGGTCATGAGCGTGAGACCAATGATGGGGAAGCGCTTGTAATGGCCATGCTTGGAGATCAGCTTTCCAGATGTGATCGACATCGAGACGATACCGAGCATAAATGGAATCAACTTAAGCCCTGATGTAGTCGCGCTATTTCCCTTTACCAACTGTAGGTAGAGCGGGAGCATGACGATCGCACCGAACATGCCTGCACCGATAATGAAACCGAGGATCGATGTCGTAGAGAAGGTGTGATTCTTAAAGAGGCGCAACGGAAGGATTGGCTCACTAGCGCGGCCCTCTTGAACGAGGAAAGCGATGAGCAGAACGAGGAAGACGCCAAAGGCGATCAAAGTCTTCGTTGCAGTCCAGCCATTCTCTGGGCCATAGACCGAGATTGCGAGGAGAAGCGCAGAGACTGCAAGGACCATCAAGAGCGCACCGAGGTAATCAATCTTGTGCTTCTTAACGACCTTTGGAATGTGAAGGGATGCAGTCGTAATGACGAGTGCTGCGAGGCCGAATGGCAAGTTGATGTAGAAGATCCAGCGCCAGCCAGCTACACCGAAGATGTGGGCATGGTCTGAGAAGAATCCACCAAGGAGTGGACCAGCAACGGATGAGAGACCCCAAACGCCACCGAAGTAACCCTGGTACTTGCCGCGATCGCGTGGGCTGACAATGTCGCCGATGATGACGAAGGTGAGTGCCATCAAACCACCAGCACCAAGACCTTGGATCGCACGGAAGGCGATGAGTTGGTTCATCGATGTTGCAGCACCGGCTGCGAATGAACCGATTAAGAAGGTGACGATTGCGAATTGGAAGACCGGACGTCGACCGTAGAGGTCTGAGATCTTTCCGTAGAGCGGCGTCGAAGCGGTCGATGTCAGAAGGTAGGCCGTAACGACCCAGGTGTAGTGGGAGAGGCCATTGAAGTCCTCAACGATCTTCTTGAGAGCAGTTGAAACAATGGTCTGGTCGAGAGCAGCGAGGAGCATGCCCATCATCAGGCCAGAGAGGACGAACATGATCTCCTTGTGGGAGAGCTGTCCCTTTTCAGGAGTTGCGGCTTTATCGGCGGACATGAGAACCCTTCTAAATACACGTACATGCGAGTAGATCGAGAATCGATGAGTCCGCGCACAAAGCGGCAACGGGCAAGATCGAGGAAAATTGTTGAACTTTCAACCGCAGGTTACCACCCAATATTCCCAAATGTCCGCCCAAACTCGACCCCAACTCCGCCTAGAATGTGGATATGAAGAGCATCACCGCTGAAAATTTGATGAAGAGCTATGGAAAAGGCGAGAATCAGGTAAAGGCGCTCGACGACCTCTCCCTTGATGTCGAAGAGGGAACCGTCCTCAGCATCCTGGGCCCAAATGGCGCCGGTAAGACCACCACGGTCCGAGTCCTCGCAACCTTGCTCAAGCCAGATTCAGGCCACGCGACGGTTGGCGGTATCGATGTCATCAAGAATCCGAAGGCAGTACGCGAGATCATCGGACTCTCTGGCCAATATGCCGCAGTCGATGAGACTTTAACTGGCTGGGATAACTTGGTGATGTTCGGTCGGCTCTATCACTTGAGTTCAACGGCTGCGAACGTTCGCGCAAAAGAACTCCTCGAACAATTCTCACTTACCGATGCTGCCAAGCGCCCTATTAAAACTTTCTCGGGCGGTATGCGCCGCCGGTTAGATCTCGCCGCCTCATTGATCATCCGCCCGAAGGTCCTCTTCCTGGATGAGCCAACGACCGGATTAGATCCGCGCGGCCGTATGGAGATGTGGAAGGTGATCGAAGCGCTCGTCGATGAAGGCGTCACACTTCTTCTCACTACACAATATTTGGAAGAGGCAGATCAACTCGCAGATGAGATTGCAGTGATCGATCGCGGCAAGGTGATTGCCCGCGGAACGTCAGATCAGTTGAAGACCCAGGTTGGGGGAGAGCGACTCGAACTTGTTGTTGCTGAAAGTGATATCCCGGCCGCTCGTGAAATAGCTGATCGAGTCGGAAAGACTCAATCCACTGTCGATGCTGGACTACGTAGAATTTCTACTCCCGTCACGAATGGCAGCGAATCCCTCGTTGAACTCTTACGTGAATTGGATTCAGTGAAGATTCATCCACTCGATATCGCCCTCAAGCGCCCATCTCTCGACGATGTCTTTATGTCACTCACTGGCCATGCGGCAGAAGAGGTGCCGGCCGAACCAGTTGGTAAAGGCAAGAAGGGAGGCCGCAAATGAGAGCGTTAAGCGATTCACTGATCATCATGAAGCGCCAGCTCTTGCAATTGGCGCGAGTCCCTGAAGTTCTGATCTTCAACACAATTCAACCTGTGATGTTCGTTCTGCTCTTCCGTTATGTCTTCGCTGGCCTCGGTGCTGGAATCAAGGGCGGATATGTACAGTTATTGATGCCGGGCATCTTCGTGCAGACAGTTACCTTCACACTGGCTGCGACTGCCCAAGGCATGGCACAAGATATGGAGAAGGGTCTGATCGATCGATTCCGTTCGCTGCCTATCTCACGCGCTGCCGTTGTCACTGGTCGAACCCTGGGTGATGGCCTTCTCAACATTGTTGTTATCGCCGTGATGGGAACTGCTGGCTACATCGTTGGTTGGCGTCCAACATCAGGCCTTCTCAAGATCGCCCTTGGCTTCTTGATGCTCTTGCTCTTCGGTTATGCCTTGAGCTGGGCTGGAATCTTTGCTGGGTTGGTAGCGAAGGATGCACGAGTAGTTGCAAATATCAGCTTCCTCTTCACCTTCCCGCTGACTTTCTTATCGAACGCCTTCGCATCAACGACATCGATGCCACGCCCACTTCAGTATGTAGCTGAGTGGAACCCGGTCTCAACAATGGTTGCTGCTGTGCGCGAGCTCTTTGGTTTCCACAATATGTTTGGCGCGACAAAGAACTCTTTCCCAAGTCAGCATCCGATTCAGACATCGTTGCTGTATATGGTCTTGATCATGGCGATCTTTGTACCGTTGAGCGTCAGACGCTACCGAAATACAAATAAGTAGTAATAAGTAGTTAGAGGTACTCCGCTGCCTTAATGGTCACTGAAATTTCTCGGCCATTTGGGGCGGTGTATGTCACTGTTGCACCTATGGTCTGTCCATGGACGGCGCCACCGAGCGGTGACTTCTCTGAATAGACATCGAGATCATCAACTGCGATCTCACGTGAACCAAGTAAGAAGATCACTTCATCGCCCATCAAATCGACCGTTACCTTCATGCCTTGACCGATGATGCCATCGGCTGAAGCAGGCGGCTCACCGATATGTGCACTCTCAAGCATATGTTTTAACTGACGGATGCGGGCTTCGATCTTCCCCTGTTCATCCTTGGCGGCGTGATAGCCACCATTCTCTTTGAGATCACCCTCTGCGCGTGCGGCCTCAATCTTCTTGACGACATCAACACGACGCGGACCTTCAAGGTCGGCGAGTTCAGCGCGTAGGCGATCTGCCGCTTCGTGAGTGAGCCAGGTCTGAGGTGAATCTGAAGGTGTCATAAGAGGATGAACTTTACTTCAACTCAAGCAACGGCACATCTGATAATTGCAGCATTCACCGCGGCCACACGTGTAGGAATGATGCTCACGAGCGTGACTGGAGTGAAAGTTCCTGCTGGGAAGCGATCGGTTATCTCACCGACGGTATTCGCTGCGTAGTCGCGTGCGACTAATTGGCAGAGGTGAGCCTTAGCAGAGCTTCGAAAAGTAAGGGAGTAACGAACTTCCATATGCGACTTATCGATCGCCGAGAAGGAGATAAGAGTCGATCGAATCTCGGGACGGCTGTAGTGATTGGCAGACCAGGCGAGCCAACCTCCTCCAACGATCAAAAGGATGAGAGCTGGAGTGAACCACTTCTTAAACCGAGAAGGCTCTGGGATGCCATAGCGCTGCCTGAGATAAGGATCATCTTCACGGCGCATGCGAGAAGTCTAGCCAGTCCGCGCTATCTGAGGATCTTCCGTGCCAGATGGGGGATACTTCACCCATGAACGATTCAACGCAGACAATCAATGTTGGCCTCGTCGGATCATTAACAATGATCTTCCTTACTCTCGCAGTCACCCTGCTCTGCATTAGTTTCTACCGTCGGTACAAGCGGATGCAGAACCGCCAAGAAGCTCTCGATGCGACTAACCGGGATGATCGCCCAACCCAATGAGTTCACCCTCCTCACTTCTGAAGAAGATTGGCTCGATCCTCTTTGTTCTCATCTTGAGCGCGACATTTACAGAGCTGGGGATCTGGCAACTCCATCGCGCACAGGCCGTTCAACACCAAGCGAAGGTTCAGCCAGAGAAGCCTCTTATTAATTTGGAGAATGTTGCCGCTGCCGGTCATAACCTTCGGGATGCTGCTTACAACCGCCTCGTCACCTTCAGTGGCAAGTATGTAAAGTTTTATGATGCGCCTTTGCAGGTGCTCGCATCGAAGAAGAGCGCGGATCTCAAGGTTGGTCTGATGGTGCTCTCTCGCAACCGGGCAATCCTGGTTGTTCGTGGCATCAATGACCAATCGCTACCTGATCGCTCTGACCTTATTACCGTCACCGGTCGGCTCTACCCGCATCAGAATGAAGACCATGCAAATGGCGATGCATCCACTCTCTCGCGAATCGACCCCGCCCTCGTTGCAGGCGTTGGGAGTTACCAGCTCTTTGATGGATATGTGAGCGCACTGAGTGAACGCGATGCAGCCGGAGCTTTGATCTCAGGAAGTCGGATTCCCGCCCCACAGTTGATCAATCCAATCGGCGGCTTCTACTGGCAGCACATCGCCTACGTCATCACCTGGTGGTTTGTGGCAATCTTGGTTCTCTTCGCCCCGTTTTATAACCGCGCGATGAGAAGGCGCGATAGAGTGAATCTATGAACCTTCTCAAAGCAAATAGAGCTGGGGCGCTCGCGCGGTTTCGCCTCATGGCAAATATCGCTGGCGTGATGTCGCTTCTGCTCTGGCTGGTCTATCTGCCCATCAAGCTCACGGCGACCAATGACAACGTCCCGAACCTGATTCGTTCGATCGCAGTCGTTCATGGCTTTGCTTATATGGTCTATGTCCTTGTTACCTTTAACTATTGCTTTGCAGTTCGCAAGCCTTTGAAAACTGCGGTCTTCTACATGCTTGCGGGTACTTTCCCAGTTGCCTCATTTGTCGCTGATCGCCGCGCAGTCGCAGAATTCGCAGCCTTTACCGCCAAGCAATAAGACCTCATGACGAGCTCGGTAGCTTCACGACTTCTACGTGATCAGATCAAACCCGTGATCAAGTCGCTGATCTATCCGCTCTATGAGAAGCGATTGCTGGGCCAACTCGATCGAACTCAGACTCCGCATCACGTGGGAGTCATCCTCGATGGCAATCGTCGCTGGGCGAAGAGCAATTACGGTCGGCCCGAAGATGGCCACCGAAAAGGTGCAGAGAAGATTGTCGAACTGCTTGATTGGTGTGAAGAGGCCGATGTCACGATCATTACTCTCTGGCTCTTAAGCACCGATAATCTCAATCGAGATGCGGAAGAGCTCGATGCACTCTTAAAGATTATCGCTGGGGCAGTTGATTACTTAGTGGCCCAGAAGAAGTGGGAGATTCGCCCACTTGGCGCCCTCGATCTTCTGCCGCTCTGGTTACGTGATCGTCTTGCAGCAGCTCAGGATGAATCAAAGGGTTGTTCAAAGATCGTCGTGAATGTGGCAATTGGATATGGCGGCCGCCGCGAGATCGTTGATGCCGTGCGCGACTACATCAAGACTGGAATTGAAGAGCAGAAGAGCGCAGATGAGATCGCCGAGCATCTCACAATCGATGAGATCGATAAGCACCTCTATACAAAGGGCATGCCTGACCCAGAACTCGTGATTCGAACATCGGGGGAGCAGCGGCTCTCTGGCTTCTTGCTCTGGCAGTCGGCCCACTCTGAGTTCTATTTCTGTGAAGCGTATTGGCCAGATTTTCGTCGGGTAGATTTCTTGAGAGCTCTTCGAGCTTATGCCCAACGCCACCGCCGCTTCGGTCAGTAATAGCCAGCACTTCAACCGTCATCAAAATTTAACTTTCTCGAACTGCGTGTCGCCGACCCCCGCGCCCTGGCGAGTTCTACCTTTTGAACCATAAGTCCGATTCCCCCGGAACCGAATACTGCGCCTGGAAATGCGAGATACCCACCTTGGCCCAAGCAAAAAGCCATAAAGGTCGCAAGACATATGTATTAGATACCAGCGTTCTCCTGGCAGATCCCGCGGCCTTGGCCCGCTTTGCCGAGCACGAAGTCATCATCCCGATTGTCGTTATTGGGGAGCTTGAGACCAAGCGCGATCACCCTGAACTCGGCTACTTTGCCCGATCCGCTCTTCGGATGCTCGACGATATTCGAATTAAACATGGCCGTCTCGATGAGTCGATTGAGATCAACGACCAAGGCGGCTCAATGCGGGTCGAGATGAATCACTCCGATGTCTCATCGCTACCTTCTGGATTCTTACGTGATGGTTCAAATGACACTCGAATCCTGGCGATCGCAAAGAATTTGATGGCCGAAGGTCGAGAAGTCGTTCTTGTCACCAAGGACCTTCCACTTCGAGTGAAGGCATCCTCATGTGGTGTTGAAGCCGAGGAGTATCGAGCCGAGTTGGCATCGAGTGCCGGCTGGACCGGAATCGTTGAAGTCAATGTCGGTGGAACGGTGATCGATTCGCTCTACGAGAATGATCGAACCGCGCACGAGCTCGGCAAGGAGTATCCGGTCCATACCGGTCTGGTTCTCCACTCTGAAAAGGGGAGCGCGCTTGCTCGCGTTACCCCCGATAAGCGGATCCAATTAGTACGTGGTGATCGATCGGCATTTGGACTTCATGGCCGCTCTGCCGAACAGCGCGTCGCCCTCGACCTCCTTCTTGATAATGAGATCGGCATCGTCTCACTCGGCGGTCGTGCCGGAACCGGAAAATCTGCGCTCGCTCTCTGCGCCGGACTTGAAGCGGTTCTTGAACGACGCCACCATAAGAAAGTTGTCATCTTTAGACCGCTCTACGCAGTTGGCGGGCAAGAGCTTGGTTACCTGCCAGGTTCGGAAGGCGAGAAGATGTCGCCCTGGGCCCAAGCAGTCTTCGATACTTTGGGCGCCTTGGTTAGCCAGAGTGTGATCGATGAGATCATCGATCGCGGTTTGATCGAGGTTCTGCCCTTGACCCACATCCGTGGCCGCTCACTTCATGACAGTTTTGTGATCGTAGACGAGGCGCAATCCCTCGAACGGGGCGTCCTGCTCACCGTCCTCTCCCGAATCGGCCAAGGATCGCGTGTGGTCCTCACCCACGACATCGCCCAACGGGATAACCTGCGAGTCGGTCGCCATGATGGAATCGCCGCCGTCGTCGAATCGCTGAAGGGTCATTCGCTCTTCGCCCACGTCACCTTGACCCGATCCGAGCGGTCTGCAATTGCTGCCCTCGTC